>WQRP01000023.1 GCA_009786675.1 Treponema sp.
GGAACGCCCGGGAACCTACCAGCTTTTGGCCGGGGAAAACATCAGGGAGCTAATCGAATTCTTTGGCAACGGTTTTACGCCCATCGCGAATTCGGCCAGGATAGAAATGGTGCGGCACACGAACAGCGAGGACATTTCCGGGGACAGGCTTTTCCTGACGGAAAGGGATGTGGCGGGCAATTTCGCGCTGGAAGATTATGACGTTGTAAACGTCCCCCCGATTACCCAGTTAATGCCGGTCGTGTTTGTGGAGGGGGCCGTGGGCATAGGGGCCACCGGGGATCTTGTTACCACAAACCGGCTGGTGGTCCGCTTTAATGCCGGCGAAACCTACGCCGCCATGGTTCGCCGGAACTCCGGCTGGTTCTCGGCGATATCGGACACCCAGAACGCCTACATCATACGGCGGACGGGCGAGCACGTTCCCATAGATCTGGATCGCGCCCTTTTCGACGCGTCCTACAATGGCGAGGTTCTTGTCCATGACAACGACACGCTTGTCATTCCGTTCAGGCAGTTCTTCGTCACGGTGGCGGGCGCGGTCCTGCGCCCCGGGCGTTTCCCCTTTATTCCCGACCGGGGGTGGGAATATTACGTTGCCCTGGCCGGCGGGTTTACGCCGGGGCTTAACGCCTTCGGCAGCATTACCGTAACCGACATAAACGGAAGGCGGCTAAGGAGGGGCGATCCGATAACCCCCGAGACGGTCATCACCGCCAGGGCAAACCATCCGATGTATTTTCTTGCCCAGTATGTAACGCCCGTTCTTGCGGTCGTCAGTACGTTCATTAGCATCATGCTTATAGTCAGGAACTAGGCGAAAAGCCCCGTGCGTCCACGGGGCTTTGCCCTTGCCGCGCTACTTGTACAGCGGGCTTACCGCCTCCAGGTACCGCGAGTAGTCCCCGTACACCTTGTCGTAGGCGGCCACGGTCTTCGCGTCAGGCATAATCGAACCTTCCTCCAGCGCGACGTGCCGGTCGGCCAGGTTCTTTATCGAGACCTTTCCGCCGTCCAGGCACCACAGCGCCTGGATCGCCCCGCCCATCGCGGCGGCCTCGGTTCCGGTGGGAACCCGCACGGGCAGGTTCATCACGTTGGCGACGATGCTCCGCCAGAGCCCGCTTTTCGAGCCGCCGCCGGTCAGCCGTATCTCCCTGGCCTTGAACCCCAGCCCGTTGAACCCTTCCAGCCCGATCCTCATGCCGAAGATCGCGGCCTCGAAGGCGGCGCGGAAAAGGTTCTCGCGCTTGAAGTTAGCCGCGGTTATGCCGTTGACGCTTGCCCTGCCGTTGGGCAGGTTCGGGGTGCGCTCGCCGTTGAAGAACGGCAGCACGATGACCCCCTCCGCGCCCACGGGGGATTTTTCGGCCTCGCCGCCGAAGGCCTGCAGATCCAGGCCGAACATTGCGCGGAACTCCTCGCTAGCCACGGTGCAGTTCATCGTGCAGAGCAGGGGCAGCCAGCCGCCGGTGGAGGAGCAGAACGCGGCAAGGTTCCCCGTGGGGTCGATAACCGGGGTCTCGGAATAGCCGAACAGGGTGCCCGATGTTCCCAGGCTCATCGTAAGGAAGCCGTCGCGCACCGTGCCGGTTCCGATTGCGCTCATCATGTTGTCGCCGCCGCCGGACGAGACCAGGGCTCCCGGGGGAATGCCGTACAGATCCGCCGCGGCCTGGGAAACCCTGCCCGCCGGCTCGCCGGACTCGGCCAAGGGAGGCAGCCAGGATTCGAGTTCCGGGGAAATCAGCCCGCAGACTTGCGGGGCCCATTTGCGTTCGCGCACGTCGAAAAGCGCCATGCCGGAGGCGTCGCCGTACTCGGCGCGGTACTCGCCCGTCAGCAGGAAGTTGATGTAGTTGTGGGGCAAAAGTATGTGGCGTATTTTCGCGAAGGCTTCCGGTTTGTGGTTTTTGAGCCACTGGATTTTGGGCGCGGTGTAGCCCGGGCGCATGGGCAGCCCGGCCTTGGCGATAAGTTCCGCCTCTCCGCCGGCCGCCTTGGTAAGCTCCTCGCACTCCCCGGCGGTGGAGGTGTCGCACCAGAGCTTTACGTTGTAGACCGGCTTCCCCCCCCCGTCCAGGGGCACGAGGCTGTGCTGCTGGCCCGAGACGCCAATCGCGGCGATGGTGCCCTTGACGCCCTTCTCGATTTTGTCGAAACAGGTTTTTATGGCCCGGTCGTACCATTCCGCCTTTTGTTCCCTGGTGCCGTCGTTCTCCGCGATCATGTCGACGGGAGCCGACGATTCCGCCACGATTTGCCTGCTTTCGTAATCGTAAACAACGGCCTTGCAGCTCTGGGTTCCCAGATCTATGCCGCATACGGTCTTCATTCGCAATCCTCTCCTTGATTTATGGGTTTCCAATTATACACCGAAACCGCCAAAAAAGAAATCATTTTCCCGGGTCGGGCTGGCCGCCAGCCATCGTAACGCCGGTCTTTCCGAGCCGGCTCGAAAAAACCATAAGATGCCCAATGTTTTGGAAATCTTCTTTCAACGAAAGTCCGGCCGTTAGTTTTGTGGGCATCCGCATGATCGATCATTAGGCCGATTTTTCCGCCCATTCTACAACATACTGGCGGTTTTGGCCGGGAAAATAGGATTTTTTTTCAAATTCAGGCCGGGCAATGCAATCCGCCCGGCGATTTGGCCGTCTGGAAAATAACGGGAAACTCCTTTACAATGCTGGGGAGGTTAAAGGGAAAGTCTTTCCCTGCCGATAATGAAGCTGGGACCCGTTCGAGGTTCCATTTGCCGTCAGAAGGGAGGGCTATTTTGGCTTATAAAAGCGCGGTATCGACCTACAGGGAAACGAAAGTCACCACGGCGGGGCAGGGCCAGCTCATAATCATGCTGTACAACGAGGTCGCCAGGCACCTTGACGAGGCGCTGCAGATCCTTGGGACGGACGAATCCGGAAAGCAGGCTCCTGGCAGCATCGAGAGGTTCGGCAAGGCGGTGGTGAAGGCCCAGGAAATTATTACCGAGCTGATGGTCTCGCTTGACTTCGAGCAGGGCGGGGACATAGCCAAGAACCTCTTTTCCCTGTACACATGGTTCAACCGCGAGCTTATAGAGGCGAACATCGGCCGGGACGCGCACCGCGTTTCCAACGTCAGGAACCTTGTGGACGACCTTCGCAGCGCGTGGCTTACGATTGTGTCCACGGGCGCCTCCGAGTCCGTCGGCCGCGAGGTCGTGGGCATCAGCATAGCCGGCTAGGCAGGGGCAAGGCCAATGAGCGCGGCGATAAACCAGGCGGAGCTTACCCAGCGCGTCGCCATCCTAAGGCGGTTCAAGGACCTGCTGGAACAGCAGAGGGAACGCTTCCGGAATTACCTTGCCCTGCTGGAGAACCAGGAGACCGTCATCGGTTCCGGCAGCGGGGAGGAAATCCTGGCCCATGTCGAGCTGGAGGAACGGATAGTCGCCGATATCTTCTCGATGCAGAAGGTCATAAACCCCCTGGAGGACATGTACCGCGCGGTTGCCCCGCACAGTCTTGCCGACGACGAAATTCCCGCCCTTAAAACGGCGCTCGACGACATGAAAATCAGGGTCCAGGCGCAGTCCGCAAAAAACAGGGGGCTTCTGTCCGCCCGCATGGCGGAAATTCGCACCGAAATGGACACGCTTAAGGACAACCCGTTCCTAAAAAGCGCCCGGGGTTCCGCGTACGGCAACGCCGTTACCGCTTCCCTAATCGACGTGCAGGGGTAAAATTATGGAAAACGTATTGGCGCTGCTGCGCGAGTCCGGGGCGATGCTCGAGGGGCATTTCCTTCTAAGCTCCGGCCGGCACTCCGACAGGTATTTTCAGTGCGCTAGGCTTCTGCAGTACCCGGGCATGGCGGAGGCGGCCTTCGCCGGCGTTGCGGAGAAAATAGGGCGGGATCTCCGCTCCGGCCGACTTGAGATCGACGCGGTCGTCGGCCCGGCGATGGGGGGCATTATCGTCGCCTACGAGCTAGGCAGGCAGCTTGGGCTTCCGGCCTTTTTTACCGAGCGCGACGACACGGGGGCCATGTCCCTGCGCCGCGGCTTCGAGCTGCGCCCCGGGCAGAAAATCCTGGTGACCGAGGACGTTATAACTACCGGCAAATCCTACGGCGAGTGCGCCTTTCTTCTGGAAAGCCTGGGCGCGAAAGTCACCGCCCTGGCCTGCCTGGTTGACCGGCGGCAGGGCGGCGAGGTTCCCTGGCCGTTTTACCCGGCCTGCAAGGTTGACGCCACGAACTGGGAGGCCGATGACTGCGAGCTATGCAGGAAAGGCATTCCCGCCGTCAAACCGGGATCGCGAAAGATATAAATTTTCGGTATAATCCAAACCAATGAAAACAACGCCGCTGTTTAGCGTCATCCACGAGGACGGCGAGATCGTCGCCGTCAACAAGGCGCCCGGGATTGCGGTATGCCCGGATCGCTGGGACGAGTCCAGGGAACGGCTGGACAGGCTCGTCGCCGAATCCCTGGGCTCCCCCGCGAGGCTCTTTACCGTCCACCGGATAGACCGCGACACCTCCGGGCTCGTGCTGTTCGCCAAGAACGCCGACAGCCACCGCAGGCTTTCCCTCGCCTTCGAGGGGCGGGACGTCGCCAAGCGGTACATTGCCGTCGTCAACGGGCGCCCCCCCTGGAAGGAAACGTCCTGCGACCTCCCCCTGGTGCCGAACGGCAACAAACGGCACATGACCATCGTCGACAGGTTCCGGGGCAAGAAATCGCTCACCCGCTTCGCGCTCCTGGGCAGCGCGGGCAACTACAGCGTGCTGGAGGCCCTGCCCGAAACGGGCAGGACCCACCAGATACGGGTCCACGCGGCGGCGCTGGGGTTTCCCGTCGTGTGCGATCCCCTGTACGGCAGGGACGGCGCGGTAATGCTTTCCTCGATAAAGAAAAACTGGCGCGGCGATCCGCGCGAGGAAAAACCGCTCCTTGCGCGGCTTGGCCTTCACTCCGCGGAACTCTCCGTGTCCGCCTTGGTCGTTTCCGGTGAAACTGTCCCCCAGGGCGAACGCAACGCGGTCGTCGCGTTTCGAGCCCCCCTCCCCAGGGACATGGGCGCGCTGGTCAGGCAAATGGAAAAAATTACGGACACTGTTTTTTTGGTCCAATAGGGTGTATTTAGTTACAATTTTTCGGTTGCATTGTTAGTATACTGAGAGGTGAAATAGGAGGTAGAAGATTTAAGGAGCGTCTATGCCAGCTACAAACATCATCCAGCGCAGGGATTTGGAGCCGCTTTGGATCAAGGCGGGCGAAATCGCGCGGCATTATGAAAGGGCGGGAAACTGTATCTCGGCCCTTGTAGGTCCGGACTACGTTTCGACGGAACCCTCTCGGCACCCCAAGAACGGGGTTTTTTGCGCGCTTTGCAAGCGTTACTACTCGGGCATGTTGGAACTGCCGCTTTCCGATATTCCCTGTTCCTCCATGCACCGCAACGCGATAAGGGAGTCGCTGCGCCTTGGCGGGTCGTATATCTATACCTGTTCCATGGGGTTCTATTTCTGGACCAGCCCGTTTTTCTCCATGGAGCGCTTTGCCGGTGCCTTTGTATCCAGCGGGGCGATCTCGATCGAGAAGCAGCAGGTCGTTGACAGGGTTTTCGACACCTGCAAGGGCGACGTTTCCCGCGCGGAGATTTCGGGGCTCCTGGACTGCATCCCCGAAAAAAACATCGTGGAGATCGAGGCCCTTGCCCAGATGATGGTGCTTTGTACCGAGCACATTTCCCGCCGCGAATTCTGGCGGGACGGTTTGGCCGAATACGGCGAGGCGGAGCCCCTGAGCCAGAACAGCTTGCCCAAGGGCTATCTGTCCACTTTTGCGGACAGGGAAAGAATGCTGCTGGCGAACCTTAGGCGAGGCGACAGCTCCGAGGCCCAGGATATCGCGCGGGAACTGCTTAGCGATCTGTGCAAGGCGCTGGACGTTTCCATGGGCGGCGGTGACGCCCTGGCCGACGGCCATTTGGAGTTGCTGAAGTTCAAGGCGCTGGAAATGGTGGTGCTTCTTTCCAGGGCCGGCGCGACCGACGAGAAAAACGAGCTGCTTGTGGAAGCGAACATCCACAACATGAAGCGGATCAAGGGTTCGAAAACCGCGGACGAGGTCATCGACAACTTCTGCCTGGTCGTGGAACGGATGGCCGGAAAGATTTTCTCCTTCCAGGGGATACGCCACGCCTCGGCCCTGCGAAAGGCGGAGCGCTATATCTGGGACAATTACACCAGGAAGGTCAGCCTGAAGGAAATCGCCGACGTCTCCGGCCTTTCCGCGCCCTATTTCAGCACGATCTTTAAGGACGAGATGAAGGAAAATCTTTCGGATTACCTTAACAGGCTCAGGGTGGAAAAGGCCTCCACGATGCTTCTGGAGACCGACCTGTTGGTAAGCGAAATTTCGGCGGCCTGCGGCTTCGAGGACCAAAGCTGGTTCTCGAAGATATTCAAAAACCATACGGGCATTAGCCCGTGCAAGTACCGAAGGACGGTGGGAGCTGCTCCGGTGGAAATCACGCCTCTGGAACAGGGTTATAAGCACAGGTAGGTAAGGTCAGATTGAAAGAGAAAGGATTCGTGCAGAACGGCACGGCGGGTAACGGCGTCGGATTTTTCGAGAACGGAATTTCCAAGAAGCAAAAGATCATTTCGGTTTACGTGCAGTCAACCGGAAGCAACGTAAGGGTACTTGACGGCGGTCTCCAGCCGGTTGAAATCGACGGCGGGCTGGACATCGAGCGAAGCGTCTGCCAGTATTGCGCCGGCGACGACGGCAAGTGCTGGCAGATGCATTCGAACGAGATTCAGGAATCGAGTCGCCAGGGCAAACCGCAAATTTACCGGTGCGAACTGGGGCTGATGTTTTGGGTCAGCCCCATCTATGTGGACGGAAAATTCTCGGGCGCCCTGCGCGGCTCCGGTTACGTGAGTCCCGACGCCGGCGGCTACGGGAAATTCTGCAACAAGGCCATTCCCGCGCAGGAATTTACCTCCCGCGTCTCGGCCTTTCCCGTGGGCGACGTCGAAAAAATCGAGTCCCTTGCCCAGATGCTGCTGCTGTGTTCCGAATCCCTTTCGGAGGGCGGCGGGAACTACCACGAAATGTTCAGGGTTCGCCACGAGCAGCAGGCATCCCTGTCCACGCTGGTCGAGGAGCTAAGAAGAAAACACCCCGAGGGGCCGGTTCTTCTTAGCTATCCCCTGGACAAGGAGCGCAGGCTTATCTCCGTGCTTCGCCAGGGGGATACGAAAAAGGCCGAAGGGCTGCTCAACGAGATCCTGGCGGTTCTGGTGTTCAACAACAGGGACAACTTTCCTTACATCCAGCTTAGGGCGCTGGAGCTGGCCGTGTTGCTTACGCGGACCGGAACGAATTTCATCAGCGCCACCGCCGTGGAGAACAACGCCCGCTACCTGAAGCAGATTCAGGAGGCCAAGTCCATCGAGGATCTTACCGGCATTCTGCACGTCATCGTGGAGAACGTGGCCGAGCAGATTGTCTCGTTCCAGGGCCTGCCCCACGCCTCGGCCATGCGTAAGGCGGAACTTTTTATCCGGGAAAACCTTACCCGCAAAATCAGCCTGGGCGAAATCGCCAAGATAGCCGGCCTTTCCGCGCCATATTTCAGCACGATTTTTAAGGAGGAGATGGGCGAAAACCTTTCCAGTTACGTGAACCGGCAAAGGGTGGAAAAGGCCAGCAAGCTTCTTCTGGAGACGGATTTGACCCTTAGCGAGATCGCCGCAAGCTGCTGTTTCCAGGATCAAAGCTGGTTCTCGAAAATCTTCAAGTCCTTTACCGGGATAAGCCCGGGCAAGTACCGGCGCCAGGGAGGCCCCGTAAGCGGACTGCGGAGCAACACAGGCGAGTAGTTACGACAATTGACCTTGTTCCCCATTGATCGTAATATGGGGAACAAGGAAAGTAGTTAGTTAAACCGTGTCGGAAACAAGGGCCGAGGCGCCGGCCATGAACAGAAATTACGCCGGGACGCACGCCGCCGACCGCTTGGGCACCGAACCCATAGGTAGGCTTCTCCTCCGTTTTTCCATCCCCGCCGTCACCGGAATGCTGGTAAGCGGTACCTACGCCGTCGTCGATCGCATCTTTATCGGGCAGGCCGTCGGCGAAATGGCCCTGGGCGGCCTTTCGCTGGTAATGCCCCTTATGACCGTCTCGCTGGCGTTTGCCATGCTGTTTGGCATCGGCGCGGCGAACATGATTTCCATGCGGCTGGGACAGGGTCGAAAACAGGATGCGGAAAACGCCCTGGCGCACTGCTTTTTTTTGCTTCTGGGCACTGGCATTTTGATGACCGTCGTGGGCATCATCTTTCTGGATCCGATCCTTTCCCTGCTGGGCGCGCCGGAGGGCAGCGCGGCTCTGGGCTATGCCCGCGGTTACTTCCGCGTCATTCTGTTCGCCTCGGTGTTTAGCCTTTTGGCCTTCGGTTTTTCCCACTGCACCAGGGCGCAGGGCTTTCCCGTCATCACCATGGTTGCCCTGCTTATCGGCGCGATTCTTAACATCGTTTTTGACGCGCTTTTTATCCTGGTTTTTGACTGGGGCGTCGCGGGTGCTGGCTGGGCCACGGTTGTCGCGCAGGGCGTTTCCATGGTGTGGATACTTAAATTCAGCATGGGGAAAAAGGCGGCGGTTAGGCTTAACCTGAAAACGTTCAGGCCGTCCCTTGCCATTGTCGCGCAGATTGTGTCGTTTGGTTCGGCGCACTTTCTTTTTCAGATTACCATGTCCGGCGTGCAGCTTTTGTATAATTTAAGCATGGGCTGGTACGGCGCGGCGGCCCTGGGGATCGCGAACGGCGGCGACATCGCCCTTGCCGGACATAATATTGTCGGCGTTATTCACATGTTAATCTTTATGCCAATCTTCGGCATAAACCAGGGGGCGCAGCCTTTGCTGGGGTACAACTACGGGGCAAAAAAGTTCCACCGCGTTTTTCGTACATACCGGCTTGCCGTCGCGGCCGGCACGGCGATCTGCACCTTGGGATTCGCCGTGATCATGCTGTTTCCCGTTCAACTGGTGGGCATGTTCGTGTCGCAGGCCGATCCCGCGCTGCTGTATTTCGCCCCGCGCGCCATGCGGATCATGTCCATCCTGATGCCCACGGCGGGCTTTATGGTTATCTCCACGACTTTCTTCGTGGTGACGGGTCGTCCGAAAATATCAATCCTTCTGTCCCTGTTGCGCCAGTGCCTGATTCTTGTTCCCTTCATTTTTATTTTTGGCAGGGCATGGGGGCTGTGGGGGGTTATCGCCGCCGCGCCGGTTGCCGACGCGCTCGCGCTGTGCATTACCGGCACGATGATATTTTTTGAGTTACGCAAACTAAAAAACGCAAAGGAGCAAGCGACATGAACACTAAGTACAGGAGCGTCATTTTTGACTGCGACGGCACGCTGATTGACACGCTGGAGGATATCGCCGCCGCGATGAACCAGGCCCTTGAAACGCATGGTTTCCCCACTTTGCGAACCGAGGAATACCGTAACAAGGTGGGTTGGGGCATCGTAAAGCTGGCGGCCCTTGCCCTGCCGGAAGGGTCGCGAACCGACGAAAACGCCCAAAAACTAGGAAGCTATGCCGCAAACCTAATGGAGGAACAGCCGGCGGAAAAGAGCCTTTCCAAAGCCTATCCTGGCGTTCGGGAACTGCTGACGGAGCTTAAGTCAAGAAAAGTAAAAATCGCCGTCCTTAGCAACAAGGCCGACGCGACCCTGCACCGTGTAATGCACGATTTTTTCTCGCCGCTGGTTTTCGACGCGGTCTGCGGCCTGCGCCCGGGCATTGCCCCCAAGCCCGATCCCGCGGCGGCTTGGGAGATGCTGGCCGAGATGGGCAAGAACCCCCACGAAACGGTTTTCGTGGGCGATTCCGAAATCGACATGGAAACGGCCCTAAACTCCGGGTGTTTCCCGCTGGGCGTTACCTGGGGTTTTCGTTCCAAGGACACCCTGCAAAAGGCCGGCGCGGCGCGGATAATCGACAAGCCGGAGGAGCTTTGGGAGCTTATTGGGAGAAGGTGAGCCTGCCTCGATACCTTCTATCGTTTCCAAGCCCTGCTCCTCTCCAAACCTTCGGCCTTTCGCAATAAATTCAACAGCATGACCCAAGGGGCTGCGGGTTCTCCCCCAAGGCAAGTGCTATTTCCTTGTCGAGCATTCTTCAAAAAAGCTTATCAGCTCTTCTTTTTTGGCTTCCCCTTTTGCCACGGTCGATGCCGTTTGCGATAAGCTCGGAATCAGGCTCAACTACATTGAAGCATCCGTTACGACGTAATGTCCGGTGGGGCAATCGCCCTAAAGGGAGCATGGCATGGAAATCGCTTGCACCTATTGGGAAGCCGACGACGGCCTGTTTGTGGGGTATCTGAACGACTATCCGGACCATCTTACGCAGAGCCACGACCTTGCCGAACTGGAAGACATGCTTGCCGATCTGTACCAGATTCGACAAGAGGAAGAAAAGCGGCTGTCGCAAAAGCGAAAGACGGGAATTCTAGGGATGGCCTCCCAGCCGACCGCCGCCGTGGGCGGGAAGCCGTTCGGGGAACGGGCCTGGTTCAACGGCTTTGGTCGTGTCGGATGAGGACGGAGAAACGGCGTTACCCATAGCGAATCCTCTTGCGCTTGACAAGGCGCATGGCGCATACTATCGTATATGCGGGAGGCCTTCCATGCAGGCTACTTTGGAATTGCCCGAGGCATTGCTTCGCAAAGCGATGGCCTTGACAAAAATCGCCACGGAAACGGAATTGGTTAAATTCGCGCTGGAAAACATTATCCGGCAAGAGGAAACCAGGAAGCTGGTGGATTATTTTGGGAAGGTGGATTTGGACATCGACCTTGACAAGTTAAGAAGCCGATGAATATTCTTGTCGATTCCTCCGCATGGATCGAATATTTTAGGGGAAACCAGGATTATGCGTTTTTGACCGACCTCATCAACGCCGATACGATATGCACGAACGATGTCGTTTTGGCGGAATTACTGCCATCGATTATTCACAGGAAAGAACACAAGTTGGCGGAGTTGCTGGGTTTCGTGAGAAACCGCGCGCTTGCGATTGACTGGCGGGAAATACGGGACATACAGCTTCTAAACCTGAAGCGCGGAAACAACAATATCGGCATTCCCGATATAATTATCGCGCAGAATTGTATGCAACACAAAATTGGGATAATAGCCAGGGACAAACACTTTGAGGCAATGGCCGCATACACGCCATTGGAAATACACTCATAGCGCAGTTAACGCACGTTTTGTCATACCGCCAAAACCCGGACACTGGCTTTATTTCCAGCATATTTGCTCCCAAACTAAGTAAAGACGAATTTCACGAGAAATTCAACAGCATGACCCAAGGGACTGCGGATTCTCCCCAAGGCGAATCCTTTTTCATGCCTTTCGTTCGAAATCACATGGCCTTTAGGCAAACATTTTTGCATGAAACGTGTCAAGGAAATACTCAAGCGCTGATTTGTTTTCGTTCGTAACGGGACGAAGCACGATATATACGAAAATCCACGGACAAACACGTCCACCCAAGTCCCCCGTCATTCAGATGTAAATGAACTGGTTGCAAAGGCAATACTCAAGTTTTTCTCGCAGTAGGTATTTCCAAATTAAATCCGACACCCTGCCTTCCGTTCGAAAAACCTTGACCTTTATGCAGAAACCCGGCAAAATAATACAATGAGGCAAAATCCCGCCTTTACAAACGCAATTTCCCCCGCAAGCAAGCAAATTATGGGAAAACGCGCGGCTTTGTCAAGTACCTAATCGACTAAATTCGCATTTTTTTAAGACTTTTTTTTCCACATTCACGAAAAATACCCACGGCTATACGTCCCGCCATCCAAAGACGGGCTTTGGATACAGCGGCGGCACTCTAATTCCTGGGTCGTCTTGTATATACATACCCAAAGCAAAGGAGACAAACGTTTCAAACGAACTGCGGGGAACCTGAGTGCGCACGGCCGCGGATTCGTGGCGGGNGATTGTTTGCGAAAGCTGGGCGCGTATGCGCTTGGTAAAAAAATTGATGCAGAGGAGAGATGAAAGTGAGGGTAACAATTACGGGTTTTCCCGATGCGGATCCGCCGTATTGGGAGACCGATGAGAACGGGGTTAAATCCCGAGTCACATATGCCAGAGGAGATGCGAATGACAGGACTCTGGCGCTGAAGCAGGCTGTTCGCCTAAATTCGAAAAGCCCGGAAGAGGAAGGAGGATGGCTGGAGGAAGGGAAAATCTGGGGTGTTCCATAACGCCGAGGCTTAGGCTTAATTGCCGCGTGGTTTGCCCCGTTGGGAGCCAAGGCGCGTGGTTTGGAAACAGAACGAAACACGAATCTTTAGGAGGATTTGAGATGAAAGGAAAGACTATTTGGACAGCCGCGCTTGCGGCACTGGTGCTGGCAGCAATGATGTTGCTTACAGCATGCACCTCAACAAGCAGAGGNTACACCAGAGCAGACGACCCCTTTCCTGATGCCATGACTAGGAGCGAAATCATTGCCACGCTGGGAATAGACGGCTGGCCGGCGAGGGGCACCACCGGGCAGCAGGTGACCGATGACCTTGCATGGCGGAACGGGTGGGTAAGCCTGCGAAACAGGGCAATAGCCCATATGCGGGCAAATCCCCCCGTTGTGGCACAAGTGGTAAATCCAGTGAATGTCAGGCTTGGGGCCGTAAATTTCCAGGCCGGAACTTTTCCCGTTCATGTCGATATCGGCGTAAGGCCGGTGAGTTTTCCGGCGGAAACCCAGCGTCTGCTTCACGGTTTGCAGCAGGAACTGGAGGCCACCAGGCGAAACGGCGACTGGAGACTTGCCCCACTTTCCCTAACAAACGCGTGGGCAGCCGGTGATAACTTGCGCCCGGTTGAGGTGCAGATTTGGGGGGACGTGGTAACGGCGGGCGACCGCGTGGTTTTTTCTTTCCGCACCATGCAAGTTATGTCTGGGGGATGGATACCAGGAACGCTTAGCGCACCAGAAGTGAACATTGGCTCAAACTCCATAACAGTCCCAACGAGAACTCTTACGGCCAGCACAAATATCCCGGTCAGTGTCGTGGAAGGCGAAGGTCCTTTAAGGGTCAGGGTAAATTCACAAATCATTCGGTGGGGTTCTCCTGCCGGGCTTAGGGTGCAGGTGGTGGAAAGATAGCCCGCGGGCGCAAAATGCAGGAGGATTGAAAATGAACATGAGAATGGTTTTGGCAATCGTGCTGATGGCGATGACTATAGCCGCGGCCGCACACGGGCAGCAGTTCACCCCTGAGTCTGATTTCAGGTGGGAAAGATCCGGCAACGGCGTAAGGATCACCGGATTCCAGAGGACGACCACGGACGTGCGGATTCCGCCGCAGATACAGGGGCTTCCCGTTACTGAAATTGGGCCTAGTGCGTTTCATACAAACCAGCTGACCAGCGTCACAATCCCAAACAGCGTTACGTCGATTGGGGCAATGGCGTTTTTCAGCAACCGGATAACTAGTGTCACAATTCCGGACGGCGTTAGGTATATCGGATCGAGGGCATTTACCGGCAACCCGATGGCTAGCGTAACCGTTCCGGCTGGCGCAACAGTGAACCAACATGCGTTTGGGCAACATGCCACCGTAACCAGAGCCAGCGGGACATCGGGTGTCGCACAAGCGCAGCCGGCGACCCAGCGGCAGTCATCGGCGCGACAGGCGGCGGAACACCGACGCCAGGAGCAGCGGCAGCGGCTGGCGGAACCGGCGGAAAGGCAGAGGCAGACCGAGCTGGCGGCGATGTTCAGGCGGGCGGGCAACAATACGGCCGGCCTTGGCGGCAGTACCTGGAGGGCCACGACCGGCGCGGGAACAGCGATAGAAAGCTCGTGGGATTTCGTTTTCCGGTTGGACGGTACATTCGGCACGACGAATTACGGCCGGGACACTCCCAGGGACGGAACGTTTCGCGTGTACGGCAATACCGTAATCCTTAGATTTGACGCCGGCTATGTCGATACGAGGTGCAACTTATGGGGCATTTACGTCATATCGTTCTGGGACGGGTATTACGGATCTGCGATTGTGTCCGGGGATATCCTTTGGTATGACGAGCTCCGTTACGTGCGTCGCGGAAGGCGATGGTGACATTTGCCCAAACGCCAAGCTGACGCCGAAAATTTTGCGAATCACGGCAACGCCGCCGGGATCGAAACAGGGTTCGCATTTGGCTGAAAGCCGGCGGACTCCCGCGCGTTGCGCGGCGTGTCTTGAACCGAAAGCGATGCCGCTTGTATAGGACAGGAGGAATTTATGTCGATGTCAAAAAAAAGCAGGGCGTTCCTGCTTGCGGTCTCGCTTGCCGCGCTTACGGTCGTTGCCGCCTACGCGCAGGAACATACCCCGCCAGGCGATTTCCAGACGGTGGTAACAAGAGACGGCAAAGGTGTTGTCATATTGGGGTACACCGGGTCGAGCCAAACCGTGAGCATTCCGCCGCAGATAAACGGGCTACCCGTTGTCGAGATCGGGCATAGTGCGTTTATGGTAATGGACTTGACCAGCGTGACGATTCCTTACGGCGTTACCTACATCGCGGCTATGGCGTTTAATCGCAACCAGCTAACCAGCATCACCATACCGGCCAGCGTTAGCAGAATAGGGTTAGGTGCGTTTTCAGGCAACCGTGTAACCGAGGNGGTCATTCAAAGCAACAACCTGCGGTATACAATGTGGGTGGAAATACCCTACTGGCACCGAGATCGAAGGGGGGAATTTATAGCCTTTTCAGGAGCCACCCGTGTTACGTTACCCGGCGACATGCAGTGGAGGGATGTGCGGAGCCTGTTCGGAGGCCTTCAGAATTTATACGATAGAACCGGCCGCAGGGCCGGAACCTTCGTCAGGGAACGTATCCGCGAGGGAGATACCATAAGGTACACCGCCTGGAGACTGGAGTAGGCTTGTTTCGTCCCCTGGGCTTTTGCGCCTGGGGCAAATAAAGGAGAAAGAAAAATGGAAGGAGCCAACGGAAGGTTGCCAACACAGGTTGGCAGGACGAGCATTATAACATGCAAGGGATGCGGTAAAAAGCATAAGGTAACATACCATAACAAAGCACTGGAAAATGATACCTATGTTCATCGTTGTTCTTGCGGCCATGAATTATTTGCCGAAACAGGCGGTCATGGCTACGGGGTAGTGGAAATGTAGGGCAATAACGGAATGGCAGACACCAAATTCCGGTCATCCGGCAAGGCGTGTCTGTCATCAAAATAAGCTCTTGGAACGGAAACCATACGCGGGGAATTGCGCTCAATGTCGTACTTTCCCAGGGATCGCCCAAATATCATTTAGGAGGATTTTTATGGTACGTATCTTTATCTCTCTCGCTCTGGTTCTGGTCTTGGTGGCCCTCGCCATCATGTCGATAGGCGGCAATCCGCTGTGGCTGGTCAACCTGCCCACCCTGCTGATAGTCGGGGTGCTGCCCTTCCTTGCCGTCAGCACCGTGCTGGGGTTCGCCAGGATGCGCTCGGCGTTTTCGGCGGCGGTCAACAGGGACGGCGACATAAGCCAGCTGGAACCGGCCCTGGTTTTTTTCCGGGCCTTCGGCAGGGCGGTCAACGCCGCCGGCCTAATCGGCCTTGTTGCCGGGCTCGTCCTCATCCTTGCCGGCCTGGACGACCCGCTGTTGATAGGGCCGAACGTGGCAATGGCGCTTATGTCCCTGTTCTACGGCGGGCTAGTCCACTTGGCGGTGATTATACCGTTTACCGCGATGATAAAAAACCGCATTGCGGAATCGAACGATCGCGAGTTACCTTAGGGGGAAAGCCAT
>WQRP01000024.1 GCA_009786675.1 Treponema sp.
CCCCTTGGCTACGGGAGTGACGGGGCTTGAACCCGCGATTTCCGGCTTGACAGGCCAGCGTGATAAACCAACTTCACTACACCCCCAACGGTTTTTACACCCTACCCTTTTTTCAAAAACGTGTCAACAGGTCCCTGGGTTTTTTTCGCCGGAATCCCCCAAAAAAGCAAAATTGTTTTTTTGGGGGAACCCGCCGCTACGCCACGTAGGCCTCCAGCCTGGCCTTTCTGCTTGGGTGCTGCAGGCGCGCCAGGGCTTTTTCCTCGATTTGCCGTATGCGCTCCTTGGTAAGGGCGTAGCGTTCGCCGAGCTCCTTTAGCGACATGGGCTCCTGTGTCCCCAGGCCGTACCGGAAGCGTATTATGTCCGCCTCCCTGCTGTCAAGCGTGTCGAGCACTTCCTCCAGGTCGCGCTCCAGGGATTTTTTCATCACTTCCTGATCCGGGGATCCGTTGCTGTGGTCCTCGACGAAGTTGCTAAGCGGCGACGAGCCCTTTCCGGTGGAAACCATCTTTTCCAGCGACAGCATTTCCCTGGATATCGAGATTATGTCGTCGATGTGGTTCTCGCTCATGTTCAGTAGCTGGGCGATTTCCCTAATCTCCGCCTCGCCCCCGCCTTGCGTGGAAAGCATCTTCTGCGCCTTCCCTATCTGGATAAGGTCGTTCGCGCGGTTTACCGGCAGCCTGATTAGCCTGGACTTCTCGCAGAGCGCCTTAAGCACAGCCTGCCGTATCCACCACACGGCATAGGAAATAAAGTGGTAACCCCTGTCCGCGTCATACTTTTCCACGGCGTTTATAAGCCCTATGTTGCCCTCGTTGATCAGGTCCGCAAGCGGCATTCCCTGCCCCTGGTACTTTTTCGCGACGCTGACGACAAAACGCAGGTGCCCGTTTACCAGCTTGTTGCGTGACAAAAGATCGCCCTTGGCTGCGGCCCGGGCAAGGCCGTCCTCTTCTTCCCTTGTTAGCAGTGATATTCGACTGATTTCCTTGAGGTACATTCTAAGAACATTTTCATCGGCACTGGACTTTTCTGTTTTCCTGGCTTGCTTGGCGTTCGTAGTGCTCATGATATTCCTCCTCTGCCTGTCAGTCTGTGTCAGCCTATAGTAGCAAGAACCATGCCAAGCCACAAAGCTTTGGGGGAAGCAGGGATGAATGCGAAAAACATCTACAAATACGGAAAAAAACAATTGTTTCGGGAATCCCGCCTAGGGAATTCACGGCAGGGGNGGGTCAAAATGACTCACCAGTCGGAAAAGGTTGAAAAATGGGTCATTTTGATACAAACGTTGCGGTTTACAGCGTTTTCTCGCGCCAGATTGGCCTTCCGCCGCTTCTGCCCTCGAAAACGACATGCCCGGCGTAGCCGGCCTCGCGCAAAAACCGGCCGGCCTCCCGGTAATGCCCGTCAACGTCGCGAGCCCGGTGGGCGTCCGCGCTTATTGTGACCGGAACGTCGTGCCGGCGAAGCAGGCGCAAAATCTGGGGCGAGGGAAAGGGCTCCCTTAGGTACCCCCGGTTCATCCCCCCGGTGTTGGCCTCGACGACAAGGCCGGCGGAGGCGATTGCCCGGACGGCTTCCTCCGCCCTTTGCATGTACGAATCGCCATCCTCGCTGAACCAGCGGGCCTTGCCGTTGTTTTTCTTTACCAGATCCAGGTGGCCGACGACGTCGAAGCCCCCAAGGTTTACCATTTCCAGGACCGCGTCCCAGTAGGCGTTCATAAGCGCCTCGCCGTCGCCGCCAAGGTTTGCCCGCATGTCCTTCTCCATTTCAGGAAGCGGCCCGTCCACGGTAAACAGGCCGGCCCAGGGCCTGCCGTGCGGCGGCACGATATAGTGCACCGAACCTATGGTGTAATCCAAGCCAAGCCCCGTGATGTCGTCGTCCAGCGCGGAGCTTAAGCCCCTTATGTAGTCAACCTCAAGCCCCAGGTAAACGGCGATTTTGTCTTCCCAGCGGCGGCGGGCGGCCAGGACCTCGTCGACGTACTCCCCCAGCCGATCGTCCCGCATGTGCCAGGCAGTCTCCATCCCGGCCTTTCCCAGCGGGGCGTGGGCGCTGAACCCTATGGCGGCAAGCCCTCTCCCAAAGGCGCTGCGGCACATGGTTTCCACGTCGTCCTCGCCGTCGCAAAACAAGGTGTGGGTATGGATGGACGTATAACCGCTCAATTTGCCGAATTCTCAGACTTTCTTACAAGAACCTTGTCCAACTGCCGCATACGGTACGCCGAGTAAAGCTCCCTGCCGTACTCGGTGGTTTCCCAGACCTCGTTGTCGGCGTGCTTCTCCTCGCCGTGGGTGCACTTGACCAGCTTCAGCACGGAAAAGTCCGCCATGATCTTCTTGATCGAGTTGGACGGGGTCGGGTAGTCCTTGCGGACCGTCTTTTCCAGATCGGGGTTAAGCACCGTGCCGAGGAACCTGGAGATCTCGGAGGTGCTCTTGCCAAGGACGAGCTCCGGAACGAGTATCTTGAAGATGCGTATGTACCTGAACTGCCTGGCATTTTCCCAGTTGTCGCCGTGCGTATAGTAAAAACTAAGCGTCACCTTGTTCAGGGCGAGCACCTTAAGGGCATGGTCCTGCTCGTCGTGCAGCCTGGCGAAAGTCGCGCGGCCGTCGTGGATAATCTGCCTTCGCAGGTCGTCGTTCTCGCTGCTAAGGCGGGAGATTTCGTTGGCCACCGTCGAATCGATGACCTTGTCGGCCCTTATCCAGCCGGGCCTTGTGCGAAGGCTCAGTTCCTGCACGAGAAGGGTCTGGGCCTTGTGGCAAAGATCCGGGGTGTTGGTCCAGGTCTCGCAGGGGCCGCCCCTAAGCCTGGACTTGAACTCGTCCAGCCTGCGGACGATCGCCGCGTCCTTTTCCTTTTTGGCCGGCTTCCAGCGGGCCTTGTCGTCTATGACAAGGGCGAGAATCGGGATGCCCTTCCTTGCCGCTATCGAGCACTCGTCAAACAGCGGCGAGGCGTTCCCTTCCTGGTCGCCGTACTTGTGGGCGACCAGGGCGATAAAGTAGTCGCATTCCTCGATGATCTTCTGAAGAAGCTTGGGAGCGTTTCTGGCCCCGCCGTCGAGGTAATCCGCCATGACCGGCACGTGCCCAAGTTCCATGACTATCCTGGGGAGCTCCTTCCGTTCACTCTTGACATCGTCCAAGGTGGAACCGATGAAAATGTGGTGCTTCATACAAATAATATACCAAAACCTTCGTCGGAAAGCAACCTACAAGCCACTTGGAGACGATAAAAACACCGCGCCGGGCGGCTGGCGCCACGCGCGTGTGGACGGCGCGGCCAAATTAGCTTATCATGGGGGAATGATAGGCTTTCTCCTTAAAAAAACGTTCTTCGACGTGTGGGACAACCTGCTCCGGATCGTCCTTATCAACCTGGGCTTTCTCGTCTCGGTTACGATCCCCGTCTTTCTGCCGGGGCTTGTTCCCGTCACGCTTGTCTCGATGCTTGTTTTCGTCCTGGGGATCCTTTGGTGCTTCGTGTACCTTTCCGCCGCCGCCTTTTCGCTTAAGGCCGTGTCGGACTACGGATCCTTCGGCTTCGCGGACTTTTGGGCCAACCTGAAGGCCGGCTGGAAAGTGGGCGTGGCGGCGGGCCTTATCGCGACCATGCTTTTCCTGATGATCTGGGCGATTATCCCCTTTTACCTGGCCATGGAGTCCGTCCTGGGCTTCCTGCTCGCGGCGGTGATATTTTGGACTTTTCTGCTGGGCCTGGTTTCCTTTCAGTTTTTTTTCGCGGTTCGCGCCAGGCTGGACACCAAGCTTAGAAAGGTAATCAAGAAGTGCTTCATCATCTTTTTCGACAACCCTGGCTTCGCGGCCTACTGCCTTCTGCACACAATCGTAACCATGGTTCTGTCGGCTTTTCTGGCCCTGCTTCTTCCCGGCCCGGCCGGCGCGATCCTCTTCCTTGACGAGGCCCTGCGCCTGCGCCTGCTAAAGTACGACTGGCTCGAGGAGAATCCCCCCTCGACCCCCAAGCGGCCTAGCATTCCCTGGGACGCGATATTAATAGAGGAAAGGGAAAAGACGGGAAGCAGGACCCTTAGGAATTTTATCTTCCCCTGGAAAGACTAAGGCCATCCGGCTAAACCGGATGGCCTTAATAAACGCTAACCTCGGCCGAAAAAGCCGACCCTTCGTTCCTTTACGGGGCCGTTTTTGACGGCGGGCTTCGCGGCCGGAAATTTAAGCACGGCCTCGTGTCCCCTTTGCGGGGAAACCTTGGCCGGCAGCGTCTCGTTGGTCGCGGTAAAACCGTTGCCCGCAAGGGCACTTAGCTTGGTAACGCAGGAACTCTGCTTTTCCTCGATCATCTCGAGCCTTGCCCTGACCAGTGCCTTCATACGCTCCAGTTTCATCCACTCGTTGTAGGCTCCAACTTCCACGCCTGCGGGTCCACCTCCGAATTTATAGTAGTAGTCCCTTAAAACCAACGCCTCGTCGTGCGTAAGCAACACTTTGTTTGGAAACAGATATTTCGCCAGACGTTCGACAATCCTTGTCTCCAGTTTGAGTGCTCCCGCGACATCCCTGATAGATAAGCTCATAATAGCCGCCTCCCAGCAGTTGATATTCACGGTCGGAGAAATTCCGACCTGCTTTAATTATTGGCCGTTTCGACCCAAGACTTCAGTGTTTTTTTCGCAAAAGAATTAGCCTGAAAAGACGGAATTGGCGGTTGGTATCAGGCGCCCGTGACCAGTGGGCGGGAAGCCACCGGCTTGACTTTCCCACGCCTTACGTGAATAAACATAACCATATGCTTGGTTGTAGTCGAAACGACTGTTTTTGCGCTTTTTGCCGCGTTCTGTCGCTCATAGCGAAATTTGTCCCCAGACGTAAATTAACTAGTTTTATTCCCTATTGGGGTAAATACCCCGCCCTTTGGGGCGGGGATTTTTTTACCTGACAACAGCCGTTCCGTCACAATTTGAACATAGACCAGTACCGTCGCAGGTTCGACAGGGCCTGTATCCCCCTTGAATGGTATTTGGAATCCTTCCTTCGCCTTCGCAGAAATGGCAGCGTCCTCTGTTTTCCGTACACCAAGAACAAGGTGCCACACAAGCGGCGAGCAAAAACCCAATTAGCAATACTATGGCGGTAACTCCAAAAAATTTGAACATGCTGTTCATAATAAATCTTTCCTTGCGGTGTTAACGTCTCCGCGCTGGTTTTGAGACCCTGTTAAGGCCATGGTGTTGTATCTCCCGCGCTCACCGTAAGCGTCCGGCTGGTTACTACAGGCACAGGGAAAGGAACCGCCACATTATCAAAAAGGGAAACGAAATAGGTTCCTGGCTGTAGATTGGGAATTGTCTGATTTCCTCCAACAGGCATGTTGACAGGGATGGTTTGCAGTAACGCACCTGTACTCTGGGAGTGTAGTGTAATACGTACTATAGTTCCACTCGTGCGGTTATACACTCTTATGGAACCTGTGGTAGCACCGCCACCGCCGCCAGTGTCGCCACCACCGGAACCACTGTGGTTGCCGCCGCCACCGTTGTCCCCATTCGTTGGGTTATCGCAAGCAACCATTGAGAGTCCGATTATCGCGACAAACGCGATAATCCCGAGAAATTTGAATCCGTTCTTCATAGAAGAACCCCCTTCGCGACATATAGGCTGCCGCAAGCCTGTGTCAAGCCTCATACGAGACCCGTGAAGGACAGGCGGTTTTCTCTCGAAGTAGTACTATAGTCCTATTCGCATCATTATATGTGACTATAGTCATATTTGTCAATGGCCAAATGCACCTTATAGTCATATACCCTAATAAACAATGGGCTTTTTCGCCTATAAACTGACACGATGGGATTCAGGGAAAATTTGAAGTCCGAGTTGGCATATTCGGGTATGCTGGTGAAGGAACTTGCGTCAAAGTCAGGGGTTCCCAAACACAGTATCAACAATTATCTGAATGTTCGCGGCCAAATACCCTCGGTCGAAGCGGGGGTAAAAATCGCTCAGGTTCTCGGTGTTTCGGTGGAATACCTTGTTACTGGCAAGGAGGGCGAACAAACCAGAGAGGCGCAAAAAACAAGGGATGTACGACTTATTACCCAGTTTGTCGAACAGCTTGACGACGAGCAGCGTAAATTTGTCATTGGTTTCATAAAATGGTTTAAATTTCAGAAAAACCGTACCTTACCGACCTCCCCGTATTAAACCCGCGTTTTAAGCTGGGTATACGGGTTTGCGCAAAAAGGCCCTTCCCAGGTTTTCCAGGAAGGGTCTTTTTTGTTTGCAGATCGCTAGTTTCAAGTCACTGGCAGACCGTTCCCCGCATGACCCTCATGGAGAGTGACACGGGAAACCAGGGAACCGCTGATTAAAATAACGGCATCAGCTTCCCTTTGGCCAACCAACTAGGGCGCAGGCTGGAACAAGCGCACCTGGTAGATGCGCGAATGGGCAGCACCACGCAACAGGTAAATGTCATCACCGGTACCGATGCCAAGCAATTCACTTACTACGGCGTGATCGTTACCAGTACCGCCAGAGGGTGGGGCAAAGGTGAACGTATCCGATCCGGCCGGACCAACCCTAAGTACTGGCGCGGCGGGGTTGTTGCCCGTGGCGGTGTACGCCAGCTCCAGCAAGAACGGACCCTCTACATCAGAGATACGCAATATCCTTATATCCGAGGCACTTCCTCCGGTAAGCTGGATGACTCCAGCTATGCTACCAAAGTCTTCGAAGTTAGCCGCATGACCGCCCCTTATTTCGCGAGCTCCGCCTCCATTACTAGTGCTAATCACGGTCAGCCCGTTGCCAAAGTCCGCGTCATGGTTAAGGGCGTGGGTGCCTCCGTTACCTGTGGAAGTCTCCGGCAACGGAGGGGTCGCGGCCAGCGCCGTTTCGACATTAAAGCGCCACACAATCGGCTCGCCCCAGTTTATTTCCGCCGTGACCTCTACCACATGGGCAGCGGATGACACAGCGCCCCCGTCTGTACCCAAAGCTACCGCAGTAGCGATTACGGTTATGGAGCCAGCATCAGGGCGCGCCACTCTTATGGTACCGCCAGACACGGTGTCAGTCGCGGAGTTTGCGACTTCAGCAGAAGGGGGATCGATCGCCCAAGTGACGTTCCTGTTGCCGAGGTGAATCGGCAAAACTGTCGCCGTGATGGTAATTTCCTGGTTCGCCTCTGCGTTGGTCATACCGGAAAGCGTCACGCTTTGCGCCACAGGGTTCAGTTCCGACTCGGTCATCTCCCTTACTTCTAGGTTGACGATCCTTATGCCTCCGCCCGGGCGCGAACCAATCTGAACGGTAACGGGCTCATTCTCCATGAAAAACCGGGTGAACTCGTATGTTACGAGACCGCTTATTTCCGGTTCGGGGTTGGTAACGCGCGTCTCGCCATTAAAGCCGATCCCAATACCACGGCCTGCCGTAAGGGCCTCGCCAGTGTGCGTGAACTGCACGACGACGGCCAAGGGTCCGGTCAGGGTCGCGTCCGTCGTGTGGCCAATCTCTATGAAGCGCTCCGTAGTGGCACCGGTTGTCTGTATCCTGCCGGGGGAAGCCGCGACCTCGCCGTCAAGATTGCTGTTCGCCACCTCCGAGGCCCACCTTATGGGGATCACGGTCCCGAACAGGGTAACGTGGCCTACCGTAACGTTCGTGTCGTTTTCGGCGGCGCCACTGGAAGTGCTGTTTACGGCGTCAGTCCAAGGGGCGAGCGTACCGGGCCCAAAGTCCAAGACTATTGGCAGGGTGGCCGTTTCGCCGGGGGTTACGGTGTCCGGATCCTCGGGGATCGTGGTGCCCGGCTCCTCGGGGTCAGGGACATTCCCATTGGGACAGCCGGTCATCGCCAGCGCGGCCAGCATCGCGAAGCCGGCCAGAAGCAGCCCCAGCCTGCCTTTCTCAATCATCCTCTTGATCATTTGAGTCCTCCTAAAACATAGCCTGGCTCCCCCACTTGGGCGGCCAGAGTGATTTTTTCCCAGGATATTGCCTGGAGCAACCGGCGTTTAAACTAAGCATATGGCCGGGCCCGAAAAAATTTCCGCCGACCTTTTGCATTTTCCCGACATCCGGCCGGCTAATCGACGGCGGGAACCACCCTTATCTCGAAGACCCGGATGGCCGCGCTCAACCCAAGAAAGATAACGCCGTTCTCCGGAACCTCGACGACGGCGAAGTCCCGCGCGAGATCCCCGGTGGCCGACGAGGACCTGCCCCCGGAGAACTGCGTCGCGAACCCGCCGACAAGCCCCACGGTCGGCCACCTGGCCGCGGCGGCGTTGCTGGAGAACGCAATCTCGACCCTGGCCGGCCCGGCGGGCAGATCCCTAATCTGCGCGAACTGGCCGGGCGAGGTGCCGCCGATTCTCAGGCTGCCCCCCGCAAGGTTGGGCAAATCGCCGGTTGCGGAGTCGCCGGTGTTTATCAGCCTGTTCGTGGCGGCGCCGTTTACCAGGAACAGGCCGTTCCCGGCGTCCCGGGCCGCGGTCGCGGCGGCAAAGGGCGGGGCGGTGATAAGGCCGGCGTTGTGTCCCGCGTTGCCGGCCAGGGTACCGATATTGAAAACATTTTCGGGCTGATCCGTCAGGTTCAGGACGTCCGCCGCCATCGCCCGGTCGAACCTCCACACCCTTGGCGTGCCCGACGGCCCCGGCCGAACCTCGACCAGTACGGACGCGCTGTAGCCGGAATCCTCGGCGGAGGTGGCGGTAATCGCGACGGTTCCCACGGACACGCCAGTCACGATCCCGCCGGGCGAAACCGTGGCTATGCCATCGTCCGCGCTGCTCCATTGCACCGCCTGGTTGGCGGACGACGGGAAGGTCCTGGCGATCAGCCGGCCGGCGCCGGTGGCCGGAATGCTAAGGACGGGCAGGCCGGCCTCGACGCCGATGCCTTGGATTATCTGGACGCCGGAGACGGGCTGGGCCTCGCCCAGGTACCTTACCTCCAGGTCGTATATCTGCATCCCGCCTATGGTCTCGACGAAAACGACGGGGACAAACCTGTCCCGTTCCCTGCGGACGCCGTCCTGGTCATAGTAGTAGTCCCATACGAACCTGACGATCCGGCCGTCGCCGGCGGCGTTGCCCGGGGACACGGGGCCTTCCACCCTTACGCCGCTTTCGTTGCCGAAGCGCAGATCGACCCAGCGGGTTCCGGCCCCGTTGGCGCGGTACCTTACCGAGATTTCAAAGGGGGCCTGCAGCCCCATCAGCCTGAACACCCGCATGGTCCCGCCGGTGCGAAGGTGCCCGACGCGCTCCACCTCGGGCACGCCGTCCGGATCGTTGAAATTGGCAAGGCCGCCGATGTGCAGGGCGTCGCCGCCCATGGCCCTGGGGGTGCCGCTTAGGCCGGGTATGCCCAGGGTCCAGGGATCCTCGGGATCAATATCGAACACGCCGGTCGCCCCGTGCAGGCCGCCGCGCTCGACCTCGCCGTCGGAGACCCCCCCGCCGGGGCCCAGCAGAAAGAACACCCCGTCGCCGAAGTGCCAGTCGCCCGTGGGCACGCCGGCGCCGTCGCGCATCGCCGCGAAGCCGGGCATCAGCCCCATCACCCCCTCCAGCTGCGTCTGCGTCAGGGAGCCGCTCGCCCATTCGCCGAAAACGTGGCGGCGGTTCTCGGGCCAGTCGGGGATTACCATCATCGCGGCTTCCGCCATTACCGAACGGTCGTGCTCGTACACGGCCCTTATGGTCGCCGTCATGGGATTGTCCGTGACGGGATCCATCGTCGTTTCCGAATCGACGGCCACGGTCACCACTATTTCCCCGGTGGCCGCGTCAACCGCGCGATCCACGACCCTGACATACTCAAGGCCGTCCACCTCGACAATGACGGATTCCAGGTCGGCGGTATGCTGCGGCGGGAACACGCTTACCCTAAGCTCCACCCTCCTAAGCGCGTCGCTGACGCCGGCCACGCCGACGACCAGCGACCGGTCAAAGGACAGCCCCCTTATTCCCATCTCCAGGCCGGTCCCGTCGCCGCGATCCGGTTTAAGCGGGCCCATATCACAGGCGGAGAAAACCGTCGCGGCCATCGACAAAGCCGCCAACGCGGCAAAAATTCCAGAGAGCACCGTCGTTTTTTTCATCTTCGTCGTTCTCCTTCCCTAGCTAGTAACCTCGGTTTGGGTTGCTGACGGCCCAGGGGATCAGCGCCAGTATGCCGCTTTCCACGGCGCACCTGTCGTGCAGCCCGCCGGCTCCCTGGACGGTGCCCCCGGGCATTTGAAACAGGTCGCCGATCACGGGGTACGCGAACCACTCGTCGCGGGCGAAGAAGGCCTCGAACCTGGTCCATCCGCTGTAGCACGCGGGCATGGGCTCGGTCGCGTGGCCGCCGGGGCCGCCGCCGGCCTGGCCGGTGCCGAGCGTCCCGTTGGCCAGGCCCAGGGCATACCCGGATCCCCAGAATTCCCGGGGGCGCGACACCATAAAGCCGCGCCAGTCGGTGTTGACGCCGTCGGGCAAATACTCAAGGTTGCCGGGGGGCCTTGTAAGCTGCGCGCCGGTGCCCCTGTTTGCGATCTCGGCGACCGACGAAATGATGTTGCCCACGGCCGGCCCGCCGCCGCGCACCTCTATGTTCCCGGCGCGCACCGTGCGCGGCGCTCCGCCGGGCGGAGCGACGAAGGGGTGGTGCCTGGCGGTCGTAACGTTGTGCACCATAAGGGCGGGGTTGGAATTGCTGGTAACCGACCATCCCCGGCCGGAGGTGTAGCCGTTGGCAAAGGCCAGGCTGTGGCGCAGCTCGTGGAACACCGGAATGCCCTCGCCCCCCATCTTGAAGCCGCTGTGCCCGGCTATGGTCTCGAAGCCGTTCAGCATGTTGCCGTGCCTGTAGGCTATGGAGTACCTGGTCACGACCACCCCTATGGGACCGGTGTCCCTTTTCGCGAAGAAGTCCCAGCCGTCGTCGTTGTTGTGGTGGGCTATGACGGAATGGAAAACGTTCCCCCTGCCGGATGTAAGCTTGGCGGCCACGCCGTCGGCGTTGGTCTGGGCGACGTCCATGTTGTGGAACGACTCGACCCATTGCACCAGGTTGTTCCTTGGCCAGAACACCACCGGCAGCGAGGCGCTGCTGCTTATCTGCAGGCCGGTGTCGCCGTTGTTGTAGAACATAAGCCTGGTCAGAATGTTGTTGCTGCCGCTGACAACCATTCCCTTAAGCCTGTCCGGCGCGCCCCTTACGTGGAACCCGTCGAAATGCCAGAAGGATCCCCAGTGAAGAAAAGCCTCGCCCCCAATGCCCGGGACGCCAGGCCTGTCGTCGGTGAGCGACTCGTTCTTGTCCCAGTCAAGCCAGACCCTGTTCACCTCGTAGGCCCGCAGCACTTTCCTGTTGGCCTGGGTGCCGTCGTTGAACATGGGGATAACAAGTTTCGAGTCCATCACGTACCTGCCGTTGAGCATGACGATGTGCTGTCCGGGCATCGCGTGGTTGATCGCAGTCCGAAGATCCAGGGGCCTCCCCCGGGATCCGTCCCCCTCCGGGCCGCCCATGGGATCGCCGCTCACCGTGAACCCGAAGCCGGGCAGGGGCGCGACGTAGATATGGCTGCCGGGCTGCCCGCCCCGGAGGGTCCTGCGCACCATGTTGAAGCCCAGCCTTACGGACGCGCCGGAACTGTGGATATATCCCCTGTTAAAAAGCGCGTCCGGCGTGGTCCCCGGATGGAAAACAATGTCAAAGATATTGTCACCCTCGGTCGGCTCGAAAATCGGGACGGTGAACAGCGAGACCGGATCGGCGGCGCCGTTCTGGGTCTCGACAATCCACTCGTTCACGATAAGGCGGCTGGGAATCAGCCGGCCGTCCTGGGTCACGGAAATGCTGCCGGCGGTGTTGGCCTTTACGTACAGGTAGTTCGTGCCGCCGTAGTACTGCGGCGACGCGATCCAGGCCCGCGGCTCGTGGGGCCTTAGGCGGGGATGGCCGGCCGGGGCGGTGCGGTCGCTGTCCGCCTCCCAGTACCTTATGTTGTGGGCCCAGACTATCGCGTCGCGGGACGCGAAAATGCCCACGTAAAAGAACTCCCTGCCGACCATGCCCAGTATGTCGCGGGCCGGGATAAAGCCGGTCACCGGGGGCTTGAGTATGTTCCTGCCCGCGTCGCCGCCTGTGACCTGCCCGGTATCGGTGTCCCAGTTGTCGAAGCGGTCGTCAAGGCTCGTGATTGTGTACAGGAAACCGTCGTTGGTGCGCTCCAGCCTGACCCTTACGGTGCTGCCCCAGCGGGGAAAGTCCGGGCGCGCGCCCATCGTCGGCACGGTCCTGAGTTCCCTGTTGGGCTCGGCCTGCCCAGGGACGGCCTCCTCGATCCATACCTCCTCGGTAAACAGCGAGTAGTCGCCCAGCGCCCCCGGGGCGGTCCTGAACGCGAAGCTGCCGGAGTTCTGCACGCCGTTCGCGGTGGGGTTGCCCCTGGCGTCGGCCTCGACCTCCGACCTTGTAATTCCCCAGCGCCACCTGGCGCGCATACCCCGGCTTACAGCGCCGGCCATTACCATGTTGCTGTCCGCGCCCGCGCCCGCCGCGCCGACCCAGTAATGAAAGCTGGCGTTGTCGTGGTGGTTCCCCGAGTTCGCCTGGCCAAAGGCCGCGTCGCTTTGGCCGGGCTGGTGAAGGGCCCCGTCGTGGGTCATGCCGGCAAGAAGGTTCCCGCCGGACGGCTCGAACCGGTGGCGATGGTTAAGCTCCCAGCCGTGCATGGTGGTCCCAAGGCGGAAGTTGGCCATTCCGGTGCGGTTGTCCAGCTCGGTCGTGGAGTAAAACTGCGGAACGAAGTCCCGCACCATAAGCCCAAAGGCCTCCTGCCCGTTGGAGCCCGGGTGGTGGGGAAGGCTTGGCCATCCGGTGGACAGGTTGCCGAATGAGACCACCAGCAGATCCGCCTCCATTATGAAATTCCTGTCCAACGGGACCTCGCGAAACAGGAACGTTATGCCGTCCTCCGACCCGGTCACCTTGCCCCCGCCCTGCCCAGAGCGGGTCGCGGCGATCTCTATGAAGCCAGGCGGGACAAGCTCGGGAAGCGGCTGCCCCGGGGACAGGCCGTGCGCAAGGCCGCCGGGGGGAGGGCTCGCGGGCGTCCTGATTTCGACATGCCCCCTTTCGGCGATCGTGCCCGCGCCCAACTGAAAAACCTCGTTCTGGAACCTCATGCTGCGCTGGCCGCCGCCCAGGATGGCCGCCGCGCGGTTGTTGGTGCTGGTGCCGAAGGCGAGCGGGTACGCGCCGACCCCGACTGTCCTTTGTTCCGCCCCCGCGCCTTCGACCCGGCCGGCGACAAAGCTTCCGGCCCGCGGCCCCGTCAGTATCTCGCCGGTTAGAAAGTCAATTTCCTCGAACGCGTCGATATTGCGCCTGGACGCGGCGCTCTGCGTAATACCCAAATTCCCGATGTCGCAGGAAACCAGGGCGACCATGGCGGCAACGCCGGCCGCCCAGAAAAACCGCGCCTTTTTCATACGCCCCCCTACCAAGAAATGACGAGCTTCGTAAAGAAGCCCCCGGTTTGAAACAGCCCGTCGGCAATCCCGGCGCCGCTCTGCATGACTATAATCTGCGCCTCCGACATGGCCTCTATGCCGTGGTTCATGGACAGGCCCCTGTTCAGGTTGTAGCCAAGGACAAGGCGCGACCTTCCGCCCAGGTAGACGCCGGCGTGCGCCTCGAAGCCCATGTTTTCCGTGAGCCTGAAGACCTGCGAAAAGCCCGACTCGCGGTTGCCCGGATCGTCGCCCGTCCTCCATTCCGCGTCCGCCAAGGTTCCCAGGAACACGCCGCCGCCCACGAAGAAGCGGTCGTCGTACACCACCCGCAGGTCGAAGGACGCGGAGTGGAGCGTAAGCGTGTCCCGGTAGATGTGCGCCACCTGGGAATAGGAATAGCCGGCGTTCGCCTGGACGCCCAGCGCGGAAACGTTCCAGCGAAGCCCGGCGCCGACGCCGACCCGCAGGGACCGGCGGAAGCTGACGGTCGAAAAGTTGGTGTTGAAATCCGGCCAACTGCCCGGGACGGCGAAAAGGGCGTTGCCGTTGCCTATGTCATGGGACGCGTGGGCCATGGGATCGATGTTCTTCTCTAAAAGTGCGGCGCCGACGCCTATCGGCAGGACCATGTCGATGCCCGGCACCGCTATGTCCAGCCGGCCGCCCGCGCCGAAGCTGTGCCCGGAAAAAATGCCGTCGCCGTTCAGGGCGTACACAAGCTCGGCAAACGCCATGCCTATGGGAGTCCCGATGCCCCGCAACTGCGCCGAGGCGAACAGGGGCAAGGCGAAGGGCTGATCCACCACGGGCCCCGTGCCGTGCTGTCCCAGGCTGCCGTCCGTGTCGTATATCGTCCCGATGGACTCGTTAAGCCGCTGGCGGGTCGCCGCCCTAAGGAAAAGGGACTCGGCGAAGGGAACCGGAACGGTGCCCTCGATCTGCACGGACGGCGCGTTCCCTGACCTTATCCTGCTATAGACGTTTTCCGTGCCGAACCGGGTTACCACCTGGAAGGAGGCGGGGGCAGAATCGAAAAGCCCGGCCTTAACGGCAACGTCAAAGGGAAGGTCGGAACCCAGGCCCCTGGTCAGGCTTATTCTGCCCCAGGCCTGCTCGAAGGACAGGGAAAAGTCGTCGCCCCCGGCCGCGGCAAGGGTCAGCGGAATATATGGGTTGCCCGGGCGGGATCGGGCGCGGAACTGCAAATACAGGTCGGCCCAGGACACGGGGCTGAGCGTCATGCTGAAATCCATCCTGGTCATGAAGCCGTTTCTACCGCCGCCCACGTCCCAAACCCCTTCCGGGGTTGGCTCGTGGGCGAGCGGCACGACCACCCTTTGGGCCTCGTCGGCAAGCCCCAACGTGTACATCCCCAATAGTTCGCCGGAGAACACAAGCCTTGGGCCTTCATCCCTGCCCAGTACGTCAACCTGGGCATACAGAACCGAGGCGGCGAAAGCCAAAAGCGCAAATAGGGTTATTTTTTTCATGTTTCCTTCTCCTTGGTTTGTTTCGCGCAAGCACGCTGGGATATTCCGTCTTCACCTAGTCCAAGTTAACGCCGTCCTGCATGAGTTTGCAGTTTCGTTTTTGCAAAATACCGATGTTTGCGCCGGGGGGCTTGGCGGGGGTTCCAAAATCCCGGGCTCGGCAGCGTTGAAGTTACGAAACCAATACCTTGCCTTTTGTTCAAAAATTGCTGGAGGCAAAAGGAGATATGGGGTATATTGTTAGGTGGGAGAAAAAATGGACACCCCGAAGGACGGCCTATGGAAGTATGTTAATAACCCTGTAGCCGTAAAAAAGTGCCAGTCACTCTGCGCGGAGGGCTTAAAAAGCGTGACTGTCCCCCGCACGCCTTTTCGGGGGTAATATCGGAACGCGGGATGACCCCGATCAGCGACTGGCAAAGGGTGAGCACCTGATCCAATACGCTGGAATCGACAATTTTTCGCACAAATTCCATAGGAACCCTCCACATTGGCATTGACAGCCCACCTGTTAAACAATAATCCACCAAACGCAGCCTGTCAATTGCCCATCACGTCCCCATCCCGCACCCGTTCACGAACAGCAGCTTTTCTTCCCGCCTTCGCCCCCGCAACAACACCCCGGCCCCTGCTCCCCGGAACCCGCATCCGCCGAGTCAACCAGCGAGGAAACATCCCCCCCGTCCCTGAACCGCAGCACGTTCACCATGAAAATGTTAAGCTTGTTCAC
>WQRP01000025.1 GCA_009786675.1 Treponema sp.
CCAGTAAAATAATTGCAAAAATCATCTCCAGGGGGAATCGAACCCCCGTTGTCGGGATGAAAACCCGATGTCCTAACCCCTAGACGATGGAGACTTGGCTTTGAAAAAGCCGTAACCTTTACAGGCCCTATGTAAAACCAAACTTACCGCTCGGCACTGATGGTTTAAGTTTACAAATTTTCATTCAGCAATGTCAAGCGTTTTCATGGTACCCATGGTAAATTTTCCGAAAAAACTCTAGGACGCTACAGTTGCAGCCCGTCCTGGAGCAGCTCNCGGAATTTTTGGATCTTGTCGTTGTTGGGTTCCATGGAAAGGGATGCATTGCAGTCCGAAAGGGCCTTAATGGAGTCGCCCATGTGGTAATACGCCTGGCCACGCCTGAACAGACAGTAATACTGGTAGGGGTTTATCCGTAGCGACAGAGTAAAGTCCTCGATCGCTTTTGTATACTGGTTTAGCACGGAGTATACGAGNCCCCTGTAGTAAACCGACATGTGGGATTTTTCGTCCAGTTTAAAGGCTTCGGTAAAGTCGGAAACTGCCTCGTCGTATTTTGACTGGGCAAAATTCGCCACTCCACGGTGCTTATATATAAGCGAGCGGATCGGGTCCTCCAGATCCCGTTCGAGAATTTGGCTGTATATGGCTATGGTTTTCTCAAACTGCTTGTTATTGTGTGCTGTTAGCGCCTTAAGCAACAGTTCGTCAATGGAATTACCATCCGAATCAGATGAGACGGTTTTGGGCTCCTGATCGGCGGTAGGTATATCCGAAATAAAGAAGGCGTCGTTCGCATGTTCGATTTTCTGGTAAAAGTTTTCCCGCCTCTCCATCAATTGGCTGTTCAATTTTTTCTGATACGAGCGTATTTCTTGGAAAGTTGTGTCGGCAAGGAAAAGGCTTGCGTTGATGGCGGATAGTTTGCGCCTCTGCGAATCAAGGGGGCTAAATTCACCCTTGTAGAATATCTCGTGTTCCACCTCTGCCCATGCGTCCTGTAGGATCGTGCGTATCTGTATTTCAACCACGTCACAATCAGCATTCCCCCTAACACGGGTAAGGTCGTAAGGAATCTTTATAAGCAAGTGTATTGACTCGTAGCCGAATTCCTTGTGGGTGTAGAGCCCTCCCTTTCGATCTAGCTCGATTACCTCGAAATGATCGCTTATGATCTTTTCCACCTGTGCCATGTCGTTAAGGAAAGGGCAGACAATTCTTATACCCATTAGGTCGGTGATATGCGGGGTGATACCCTTCCTGAGTTGGCGACTATGCTTGGTGTAAAAGCTCGAAAAACTTTTCGTTCGCACCTTTACCGTGGGGTGGGGAAGAATGGGCAAAAGGAGATTTTCTATGTGGCGTCCAATGTCCTTTACGATCAGGATTCTGGCGCCAGCTTTAGACTCGAACCATTGTCGAAGCTTTTCCTTGTCAGGAACCGCCCCTTCTTCTGGACTTAAGATTTGTGGGTTGGTGTCATCTTTCATGTCAAAAAAAGCCGTCTGAAAACCACCGGGGTTTTCAGACGGTTCCGTGTATTGTTTTACACTGCCCTACAGCACAGATCAGTCGCCACCGTTACCACCAGCCTCTTGGGTGGGGGTAAAGGTTGTGGTGGTCGCCTGCCTCTGGGCTTCCAAATGCCGCAGTATCTGGTTCTGGCCAAAGCGTTCCATTTCCCATATTCTGCGAGCGGTTTCCCGTTCCTGGATAATGCCCCAGATGGCCTCATCGTCAATATCGCGATCCGTGTCGAGAACCGCCCTATCGTAGATGATTTTTACGTCCCTAAAGTAGGTGATAAAATCACCGCCCCTGTGGGAAGCGTCGCGCCTGATTTCGAATCCGCCAAACTTAACGAAAGGCATGGAATCCGGGTATATGGGGGTGATGCGAAGATCGCGGTTCCGTACTTCCTGAATGTAGGAAGGATTGTCCCAGCGAAGTTCCGCCCAACCGTCAAAGTTAAGGGGACCCATAGGCACGCTTCTGCGGTTGCCGTTGTTGTCGATAAGGACGACATTGAGCGAGTGGGGGAAGTTCATCCCGTAAACGTTGACCGCAAGAGCCCTAATGGTGCCGACGTTCTTTACCACGCCGAAACCGTTCTCAAAGCGGGTGCCGTTTCCGTTACCATTGCCATTGCCGTTTGCCGCGGCTTCGTCGTCCTCACCGAAAGGTTCGAACGCCGGGATCTCAAACGGAGGCCTTACGAGGGCCCACGAGTGGAAGGGATCCAGGGGGAAATGGACCCGAACGCCCATGACCGTGCCGAAGCGCCTGGAGGGGGCTTCCCGGGTGAAACTCCGGGTCTTGTTGAACACCGTCCTTGCGGAAGGGGCAAGATCAACCTCCCAGTTTTCGATGGCGAGCGAGGTTCTCATCATCCTTCGCTGCTCTTCCGTGAAGGAACTCGCGAACCGGACGTTGGAAAAGTCCATCAAGGTAGCGCGGTTTTCGTTTGGCGTGTCGTCTTCATCATCTTCAGCACCAACCCGATAGTCCGCTGCCAAAAGACCGAAATCAATAAGAACGGCTTCATTGGCGAACAGGGAACCAGCCACTAGCGACGCGATGACGACAAGAATGAGCATCTTTTTCATGCACAACTCTCCTTTCAAATAAGGTACATTGACCTACCTAGCAATACTAGGCAGTATAACGAATTCGAGCGATTTTTGTCAACGACAATGCACTCAAATTTCGCTTGCCACAAACCAGGNCCTGCGACCTGGACAGTAGGCGGTCCCCCTCAAAACCGGCCCTTTACCGACGAAACCCACCCGCAAAAGCGGCTCTTCCCTCGATAAAAAAACGCACTTCCTCCACACTGGGGAAGTTTCTTTCTATGCCCCCGCGAAGAGTGTAGAAGCTTTCGAAAACTTCCCCCCCTTCCACGGGCGCCATGGCGGCATCCCCGGAAAAATCCGCGTAAACCACCCCGTTNCGGTACAGCAGGGACTTCAACCTTGTTCCTCTAGGAAAGAGAGGCAGCAAGTCTGGGGAAATTGGCCCCAGAAGCGCTTCCTCCACATACCTGGCTACGTCGCGTTCCCGGGACTCGACACGCCTAAGCATTCTTTCCTCGACAGTTATATCCCCACTACCAATAGCATAAAACACGAAAGTCCTTCTTGCAAGGCCTGAAACGTGAAATTCTAATAAAGCTGCCATAGCNAGACCCGCCATAACGCCAATTAGCAAAATGCAGGCACAAAANCGGAAATTCTGTAACTGTAAGCGAGAAAAAATTCCCCTGNGGTTTACATTCCTGCCATTCATTGCGCTATGATAAATCCTCCGGTGCGCTCGAAGGCGCTGACGAACTCGGTTATCCCCCTGTATACGCCTTCCACGATTCTTCGCAAGGATGCGTCGTTAGCCATCAGTATAGCATCTTCCCTGTTGGTTATGAAACCCAGTTCCACCAGTACCGCCGGCATGTTGCTNCGGCGGACAACGAACCAGTCCTCCGCCCTAAGCCCGCGGTTGGGCATTTGGTGGCCCTTCGTGCCGTCTATGCCGTCCAGGATTGCCTGGGCCAGCATGATACCCTCGGTTAGAAAGGATTCCTCGGTAAGCAAGTTGAGGATCTGGCGAAGGTATGTGTCGGGGAACTGTTCCTCGTCCAGCAGTTGGCGCCGGTAGGTCGGGGTCAGGTGCCAGACCTCGAAACCCCTGGCGTTTCTGTTCATGGCGGCGTTGGCGTGCATGGACACGAAGATTACCGCCTCGTTGTCCCTTACGGGGACGGAGTTGGCGATGGCGGCGCGATCCGCAAGGCTAAGGGTCACGTCCCGCTCGCGGGTCATGAGTATGCGCTTGTCGGGATAGCGCCTTACCAGCAGGTCCCTAAGCATCTTCGATGCGTTCAGGACGATGTCCGATTCCCTGACCAGTTGCCGTCGCCCGTTTATCGTGTGGTAGAACACCGCGCCGGGATCCCTTCCCCCGTGCCCCGGGTCGATGATAATCGCGGCGATCCGGTAGTGGAAATTGTCCCTGGCGATGCGGACGAAGGCTTCCTTCGCCGTGATCACGAAGTCTTCNGGGAAAACCAGCTCGCCTCCGTTAAAGTAGGGCAGTTGGACGGTGTAGATATCCCTGTTGTTCAGCATAAGGAAGCCACTCTGGCCCGGGGACAGAGCCGTGGAGAAAATACCGTGGTGCCCCCCGATGGCAAAGGATCCCTCCTGGAAGAATGGGTCCCAGCGGAATACGCCCTGTTCGTTGACGGCTATGTTCAGAAGGTTTATGGTTTCGTCAAGGGTAAAGGCGCGGTGCGCGGTACNNACCTGCGCGCGGATCTCCTGTGGCAGTGCCCACGACAATAGGCCACAAAAAAGCAGAAAATATCCGATGCGGATANGTCTCAATTTTCCCCTCTTAGCTTGTCGATNTAATACGTCGCCCCCTGGTAGGAACCCCTGACAAAGGCGGCCCAGAACGATCTTCCCAGATAGGTATGCTTATTATCGGACGTTTCATTGTGTTCAAGGATGGTTTCCGCGCAAATTTCGGGGAGGGAAAGGCCGGTAAGTTTTCGTACCGCCACAAGGCATTCCGTCACACCGCGCCCCAGGTAATCCTTAAGCCCGGATTTGGCNAATTCCGGGAATGAAACTAGCGAGAAGGAAAGGTCGNCTGTCGCAGTCCCGGAAAANGTTTCTGGCAGGGTGGCTAGTAGGGCCTTTAGCTCGGGGCTTAGGCCGAAGGCATCNGGCGGGAAGGCTTCCCCGCCACGCAGGAAGGCCCCCGTTTCCGCGTCAGAAGGGTCAAGGCGGATCAGGATGGCTCGGGCGGCGCTTTCGGCCGCTTCCATGGCGACGGCGCGATCCGGCGCGGCGCTTATGACGTTGCCACATTTAGAGACGTTGTTTTCCGGAAAGCCCACCTTTGCCCCCTCGGCGGCACGCAGGAACAGGTTTCGTACGTGTGGCATTCCCTGTGCCTCGTCCGTTCCTTCGATGGTTTTGACCGTGCCGGGTATCGAGATAAAGGCCCGTTCCGCGCTCGTCCAGGTTATGGCGGGGGCAAGGTTCTCCGGCAAGTGGCCCATCGCAATAAGTATGGCGGTGCGGATCGGCTCCACGCCCGAAGAGTACGGGTAAGTCCAGCCGGACATGTAACCGCCGGAAAGCCTCGCGGCGATTTCCCCGATCATAGGTCCCGCCGGGGTAAGNTTTATNTCCCCTTTCGCCGCTCCGGCGTCTTTCGCGTCAGCCAGGCCNAGGGCGTGTACCCCNGCGCGAAATGTTTTCAGAATGGCTTTATGTTGCTCGCCTGTAATACTGGACGGCATCGTATGGCCCATCTCGATGAAGAAGGGCGGAAAGAAGATGTGCCGGTCGGCAAGGCCACAGATAATGATCTCGCCATGGTAAATGATGGCGTCCACCGAGAATTCAGGTCCTTCCATGAAAGCCTCGACAATGGCCCGCCCGGAGCGTGAAAAACGCAGGGCGTCCGTGGNGGCCTCGTGGAATTCTTCCCTGTTGTTGACCTTGCGGCAACCCCGTCCCCCCATGTTGTCAACNGGCTTTACCACCAGGGGNAAGGGGGCTGGCAGGGAAAGGCCGTCAAGCTCGNCCGAGGCGGTAATCGTGACGAATTCGGGGGAGGGCAGCCCAGCCTTTTTGAAGCAGGATCGCATTAGGCCCTTGTCCGAGGCGTTAAGGGCCGCCTTGTAGGGTATGCCCGGCAGCCCGAGCCTTTCGGCTACCCANGCGACCGTGGCGGAAAAATCGGTCCCCGCCGTCATAATCCCGCCAAGGCCGTTGGGTCCGTCGTACAGCGATCGGGCAAAAGCGTCAATGCCTTCCCTGTCCTTTAGGTCTATTTGCTCAAAGCGATCCGCCATCCCGGCACAGGGGGCGGACGAGCAGCCGTCTAGTACTACGGTGAAAAATCCCAGTTTCCTGGCAATTCTTATGGCTGGNCCCTGCATGGTGCCAGCCCCCAGGATGATGATACGTTCCTGCATGTTGCATGCTCCCGGTTGGCGATTATAAGACAGGGGATCTCCTATCCGCTGTCAGCCTAAAAGCCCNTATAGTCTGTCAAGNTCCTCCAAAGAGTAATACTCGATGTAGATCCGGCCCTTTTCCGTTCCGCCTTCTATGCTCACTTTTGTCCCGAGCTTTTCGATAAACTTTTCCTCTATCTCGACAATTTCCGGCGAACGCTTTGCGGCCTGCTTTTCCCCCNTCGCGTCCCCCTCCGTTTTTGGGGGGGAGTTTAACGCCGTCGCCCGTTTCTCCGTNTCGCGGACGGAATAGCCCTTGCNGGTAATCTCCTTGAACAGCTTTTCCCGCAGGCCATGGTCNGTAACCGAAAGCAGTGCCTTCGCNTGTCCGGGGCTTATGTCGCCGCTTCCCAGGCTTTTCTGCATGTCGGCGGAAAGCCTTAGCAGGCGAAGGGAATTGGCCACCGTGGAACGGTCTTTGCCCACCTTGGCCGCGAGATCCTCCTGGGACAGCCCGTAAAGGTCCATGTAGTTTTTGTACGCGGCGGCTTCCTCCATGGGGTTAAGATCGCTGCGCTGGATGTTTTCGATAAGNGAGACCTCAAGTCGCTTCCTGTCGGTGTACTCGCGGATGATTGCCGGAATCTCGTCAAGGCCGGCGATTCTGGCCGCCCTGGTTCGTCGTTCGCCGGCTACGATGATGTAGGTGCCGTCGCCGGAATCCTCCGCGATAATCGGCTGGATGACGCCGTGTTCGGAAATCGAGCTGGCAAGTTCCCGCAGTTCNGTCTCGTCGAAGTTCTTTCTGGGCTGTCCGGGGCTTGCGACCAGTTTGTCCAGGGCAAGNTTTACTACGGCGTCGTGCTTTTGGTCGTCGTAGTCGGCCTCGGCGAACATTTCCTGCCGATCCTCGGCGTACTCGCCCGAAAAGCCCTCGTCGTTTTCGGAAAGCAGGGCGTCCAAACCCCTGCCAAGGCCTGTTCTACGTGACATTGTCCGTTCCTCCTTCTNTGTNGCCTTGAGACACACGGTTAAGTATTTCCCGTGCAAGACTCTGGTATGCCCGCGCCCCGGAGCAGTGTGGATCGTACAGCGCTATGGGCTGGCCATGGGAAGGGGCCTCGGAAAGGCGGACGTTCCTGGGGATAATCGTGGAAAAGACCTTGTCCTTGAAATAGGCGCTTACCTGCTTCACNACNTCCTGGGCAAGCCGGGTCCGCGGATCGTACATCGTAAAAAAAATGCCCCCTATTCCAAGTGACTTGTTCAGGCCTCGCTGAATCCTCTGTATGGCATGTAAAAGATGGGACAGGCCCTCCATCGCGAAGTACTCGCACTGCATGGGGATAAGCACGTCGTCGGCCGCCGCCATGCCGTTAAGGGTAAGCACGCCAAGGCTGGGGGGGCAATCCATAAGGATAAAGTCGTAACGGTCTTTTACCGNGGCAATCGCCTTTTTCAGGAACAGGTAGCGCTCTTTCTGCTCGATAAGCTCCACCGCGGCGGCGGCAAGCTCGATGCTGGATGGAATTACGTCAAGCTTGGGGACGGCCGTTTTTCTTATCGCCTGGTCAACGGTAACCCCCCCCGCGAGAAGTTCGTAGACTCCCGGCTTTGGGGGCCTTGCNCCAACNCCNCTGGACAGGTTTGCCTGCGAGTCGAAATCCACCAACAGAACTTTTTTTCCTTCCTGTGCGAGGTACGCGCCTATATTTAGGGCCGAGGTGGTTTTGCCAACCCCCCCCTTTTGGTTCACAAAGACATAGGTTTTACCCATGCACCNAGTATATATCTACAGGTAGGCAAGTATCAACACACCCTGCCCGAATAGGAACTACTGTTTGAGCGAGCCCTTTTTTGCAAAATCAAGAACGTAAGCGGCCATTTTTCTGTCCATTAGGGCGATGTGGCTTAAGATCCAGTCCTTAAGAAATACGACGAACCTGTTTGGGACAAAGGACACGCCGTCCTCGAAATTCCTGACCTCCGCCAAAACCTTTTTGATAAACTCCTGGTGTTCCGCCCTGTGTTCGGCCATTTCGGGATAATTGACCCTTTCCATGATTTTTTCCTCGGCGGAAAAATGCACTTTTACGTAGTCCACGGCGGCGACGGCGGCTTTTTTGAAGCCCGCTGGCACAAATTCCTTTCCCTGGCGACAGGTGTCGTGAAGCGCGTTTGCCAGGTTCAGCAGTTCCTTGTGCTGATCGTCAACCATGGGAATCCCTACCGCAAAGCGATCTTCCCAGGGAATAAAAACATCATCTTGTGCCATGGCGCCGTCCCCTCCCGTATTTGTACGGTTCTGTTTCATAGGATTGCAAAGCCTAGCATTTATGCCCTGTCTGGACAAGCTGTTTCCCAAAATACCGGGCTATATTAAAGCCGGCGGTTGCAAGCGCGGATAACCGATNCTATGGCTTGTCGGTAAAATGCCATTTTTCACAATATTGTGCAACAAACCTGTGGCTATGAAAGGAATGTCAATTTTTTCATTCCGAACGGTTGTGTTTTTTTGCTTTTATGGTACAATCACCCATGCGCGGAGGCGCCGCGAGGAAAAAGTAAACATTTGTAGGAGGAAATCTGCGTGAACAGTTCAGACGCTAACACGCCCAAAAAAAAGAGCACCGTTAAGTTTGCCATTATGTCCGTCATCGGCGTGTTTTTATTCATGGTGCCGATACCCGACGGCCAGGGCGCGTTCAACATTCCGTTGGGGTACGCGATAAGCTGGCTGGGCGGGGTCATAAACTCGCTGGAGGTAAACGGCTTCGGGCTGATCTTCCTGCTGGCCGCCCTGCTTGTCACCGTCTCGTTTCTCGGCTCGGTGCTGGCCTATATCGTAAAGCCCGCCTTTATCATGAACTCCGAAAAGCTCAAGGGGCTTTTCTGTTGCAACATTGTCTATTTTGTAAGCAAGGCCGTTGGTGTTGCCGTTGCGTGGCTGGTGTTTTTGGGTGCCGGCCCCGACTGGCTGATCGGCTGGGGCGGCGGCCGCCTTATGATGGAGCTTATCTCCAGCAACTCGGGGCTGATTGCCATTTTTATAATCATAGGCGTGGCTATCCCGTTGCTTACCGATTTTGGCCTGATGGAATTCCTTGGCGTGCTGATCAAAAAGGTGATACGCGCGCTGTTTACCCTGCCGGGGCGTTCCTCGATAGACCTTTTGGGCTCGTGGTTCAGCTCCTCCGCCGCTTCCGTCATAATCACGCGCGACCAGCACGAGCGGGGGTTTTACACGGGCCGCGAGGCCGCCGCCATCTGCGTAAACTTTACCCTGGTCTCGCTGCCGTTTACCTTCGTCGTGGCCTCCACGATAGACCTTACGCAGTATTTCGCCCTGTTCTACCTTGTCATCTGCGTGACGGCGATACTCCTTGCCGTTATCATGCCCCGGATATGGCCCCTGCGCGGCATCAAGGACGAATACCTTCCCGAGGTGGGCAAGCAAATCGACGAGGAGGTGCCCGGAAACACTTCCCTGTTTGGGCAGGCCACGAGGCTTGCCGGCGAGCGCGCGGGCAAGACGGGCCCGGCGCAGGTTGTAAAGTCCGGCCTGTCCAACTGGCTAAACATTTTTATGGATCTAATCCCGGTCATTCTGGCCTGGGGAACCATCGCGCTGATCATCGAGTCGCAGACGCCGGTTTTCCAGTGGCTGTCGTGGCCCTTCGGCCAGTTCCTGCGGCTCCTGCAGGTGGAAGGCGCGATGGCGTATGCCCCGGCCACCATTGTGGGGTTTATAGACATGTACATCCCCGCCATACTTCTTGGAACCGACGCGCCGATACAGACCCGCTTTATCCTGGGCGCGCTGTCCATCGTGCAGATCGTCTACATGGCGGAAACAGGTATCCTAATACTGAAGTCCAAAATCCCGTTGCACATCGGGCATCTGGCTGTTATCTTTGTGATGCGGACCGTATTCGCCCTGCCGGTCATCGTTCTTCTTACAAGGTTGCTGTTTAACCCCTAAACGAAACGGGGCTCCCCGCGAGACCGGGGTTTTGCGGGGGCCCCAGGCAACTGTTCGGAAAGCACCCTAAAGACGACGTCCATCTCGATTGGCTTGCCTATATGGGCGGTCATGCCGGCTTCCATCGCCCGCTGTATGTCTTCCTGCATGACGTTGGCGGTCATCGCGACAATCGGGATGCCCCTTGCGTCCCGCCTTTTAAGCCTGCGTATTTTCTGGGTGGCCAGGCACCCGTCCATAACCGGCATCTGCATGTCCATAAGGATTATGTCGAAGTGGCCCTCTTCGGAGGCCGTGAATTTTTCGAACGCCTCCAGGCCGTTGTCGGCGGTTTCCATTTCCAGGGACGTAAGGGACAGAAATTCCATGATTATTTCCCGGTTGATGGCGATGTCGTCCACGATCAGGCAGCGCCTGCCGCTAAAGTCCGGTTCCTCGCCGGCGGGCGCGTCGGGCAGGGTAGGGGATTGCTGCTCGGCGATGTCCTGGGATTCGCAGCGTATCGTGAACGTAAAAATACTGCCCTTCCCCGGCTTGCTCTGCAGGCCGATGGTGCCGCCCATCATCTCCACCAGCGTCTTGCATATCACGAGCCCCAGCCCCGTACCCCCGTAGTTGCGCGTTATGCTCCCGTCCGCCTGCTCGAAGGGGCGGAACAGGCGCGCGGCCTGCTCCTCGCTTATGCCTATGCCGAAATCTACGATCTCGAAACGGTAGGTGCCTGTCCCGTCGTCCCACTCGGTTTCCCTGACGTTCAGTTTTACCTCGCTGTTTTCCGGCGAGAATTTCACGGCGTTGGAAAGCAGGTTGATCAGGATCTGGCTTAGCCGCTGCTTGTCGGTGCTTAGGCGGCCGTGCACTATGTTCTGCATGGACAGGTTCACGTAAATGTTTTTTTGCTGCGCCTTCGGGGCAATCATCGCCATGACGTTTCCCAGGGCAAAGGACAGGTAAAAATCGTCGATGTTAAGCGAGAGCTTTCCCGCCTCGATCTTGCCTATGTCGAGCACGTCGTTGATTATCCCCAGAAGGTGGGTGGAGGAGCTTTCGATTTTGTCCAGGCAGTCCAGGATTCTTTCCTGCTCGTAGGTGTTCTTGGCGATTTGGGTCATGCCGATGATCGCGTTCATCGGCGTTCGTATCTCGTGGCTCATCCTGGAAATGAACTCGCTCTTGGTCCTGCTCGCCGCCTCGGCGTCCTGCTTTGCGTTTGTCAGGATCGTGACGTTGTTCAGCACCATGACGATGCACAGGGAACCCCCTTCCCTTGCCTCCCTGCCGACCCGCCGTATCTGTATGCTAAAGTTGTCTATGCCGTAGATCCCGAACAGGGACACGTCGCCCGAAAAGGATCCCGGCTTAGGTATGGCGGAAGAGAAGATCGCGGCTATGCCGGGATCCAGATCCCCGCCGGAATCGAAGCCGCCGCCGGTTATCAGTTCCAGAAGCCTTGGGTTGTCCGGCATCATCCCGTGGACAAGAAGGAACTCGGTCATCGCGTCGTTGCGGAAAAGCATCTCCCTTTTTTCGTCGAACAGCGCGACGGCCTCCGGTATGGCGTGCAGGTAGGAACAGATAAGATCCAGGGAATCGTTCATGCCCTCGGCTATTTTCCTGAAATCCCCCTTAAACTGGGAAACGCTGACACGCGCGTCCAGCTTTCCCGATCCCGTGGCGCGGACGATTGACTCCATGTCCCTTATGACGCCCTCCAGCGATCCCGACATGGAGTTGAATGCCTCGGCGAGCTGGGTTATCTCGTTGTCCTGCCTGAAAAAACTGCTGGGAAAATAATACTTAAAAGTCCCCTCGCCAAGCTTGTGCACCTGGTTCGTTATCGTCCGCAGCGGCCTGGTTACCATGCGGACGATGAAAACGTTGGCCGCCACCACCAGGAACACCATGAACGCGAACGCGAGCGTCACGTTCAGAAGCAGGCCCCGGTATATCGTGCCGACGAAGTCGTTGCTGGACGTTTCCACGACAAGGCTCCAGGACGTCCCCTCCACCGGTGCGAAGCTCAGTATCCTTCGCGTTTCGCCCCTGCCGAAGCTGACCGTCCCCGGTTTTCCCAGGCTTACCATTTCAATGATCCCGTCAAGCGCCGCGCCCAGGTTTTCGCCGTAAAAGTTCGAGAATATCGTTTCCCTTAGCCGCACCAGGCTTGTGTCCAGGTGTGCCATGAACCTTCCCCGGTTGTTGACGATGTAGGCTATGCTGTCCGGCGATATGGAAAAACTGTTAATGATGTAATCAAGCACGCCGTAGTGGTAGCTTCCCACCAGGTAATGGACCACCACCCCGTCCCTGGTAACCGGGATTCCTATGACGACCTCCGGCTCGCCCAGGGGGTCTGACTTTACGTCGACGACCATGCCCCGCGCCTCGCGCAGTTCCGCGAACATGTCGCTCTGTATGAACGGCGCGCTGCGCGGCGTCCCCGTCACCAGGGATCCCATCGGCGAGAACAGGCCAAGCCAGTCGAAGTATAGCTCCGACGCGGCCCTGTCAAGCACCCGCTGCTTTTCGGCGGCGGGCGCGTGGGGATCGCCGAATACCTGGTCGTCCCTGATCGCAAGGATACGGTCCGCCAGTCTGCCCATGCTGACCCCCACGCTCCCGGCCGCCGTTTTTGTCAGGGGGGGGATAGTCTCCAAAAGAATCGCGTCGGCAATGGAGTGGAAAAAGTTGGACATGACCACGGCCAGGGCGCATATGAGAACAACCGTCGCCAGAACGATGGCGGTGATAAAATTGGTCCTTATGCTTCTGCGGTTCTTCAAGCCTCCCCCCTTATCCTACACTACCCCCAAGATAGCGTCCTCAAAGCCGGGCTCGGCGGTTCACTGGGCGCACAACTGCATCAGTTGGACGAAGCTGTGTACCTTCGCATAGGCCCTTACCATTTGCGGGGCCAGGGGGTGGTCCTTTGACACCGAACTCAGCTCGCGCCAGTTGACGATTAGTTCCGGGTGCTTTTTCTGTATGTCCTCGCCCAGGCTCTTTATGTGCTTGCCGATGACGGCGAAGTGCTGGGCGGCATGGTCGAGCGTTTCCTGGGCCGTGTCGTTGACGCTCTCGATAATCGTGTTGATGTACCGGATCTGCGAGGGATCCCTTTCGGCGCGTATTATCGCCGCCTTTAGCCGCGAGCCGTCCGCCCCGTCGACGGCAAGGGCCTCGTCCAGGCGGGCGATCGATTCGGGCAGCTCCATTATCTGGTACAGCGACTCGGACATTTCCTTTGACGATGCGATGTTCGTCCATTGCCCCCGGACGCGCACAAGGTCGCAAAGATCGTAGATTTCCTTTTCGAAGCAGTCCGCCATGAAGCTGCTCAGGTAGTTAAGGCCGTAGGCAAAATTAAAGCCGACAAGATCCCTGTTTTGGTACATGGCGCCCCTGGACGGGACGTAGTTTTCCAGCCGGATCAGCTCCTCGCTTTCGAAGATCTCCTTCGCGAGCACGTCGATCTTCTGTTTTTTCTCCTTGTTGTTGATCATGTCTATGCACGCCTGGGCCTTCAGGGTCTTCGCCTCGACCCAGGCCTCGGCGACGTGCTCGTCGGGGATCCTGGGCTTGCAGGTCCAGACCGGGTTCTTGCTGCCGTACTGCGTCATCAAAAGCAGGACCTTCGAGTTGAGTATGTCCCGCAGCCCGATCAGCATCTGGGCGAACTGGTTGTCGGAGATAAGCTCCTCCTTGGCGCAGATTTTGAGCAGCCTAAGGAGCGTTTTCCAGTCGCTTTCGGGCACGACGCCCTGGGCGACCGTAAGGAACTCGCCAATTTCCTTCGAAACCTGGTCCACCTTTACCGGGGTGAATTTTGGGGCGTCCGAAAACGGCCCCTCCGTAAAGCTGGGGTCGAATTTCCTAATCATGTCCGGATAGTCAAAGTTAACAAGCTGGGAGATGATCATGATCATGTTGTGGCAGCGGTTCACCCCGTTTATCCTGGAGCTGTTGAAGCCGGAGGTCAGCTTGTCTATGTCCTCGCGGATCTCGGCGACCAGATCCGCCGATTCCGTGCCTTTGGCGCGTTCCTCTATGGCCTGCGGGTTAAGCCGCCTGATGGTTTCCACGATCGCTGGGTCTATAAAGGCCTCCAGCACAATCTGCCTAAGCTGGGTCATTTTGGCTGCGTCCCGCATAAAGACCCTGATCGGCGAAATCATCTTGTACAGGGAGTGGAAAAACTGCGCCAGAGGCACGTCCGCCTCGTCGGTTTTCTGGCGGAAAAACCTGGCGTACTTGTTTTCCCCCAGTTCCTTGTGCCTTTGCTGCAGGACAATTTCCTTGTCCGAAAGGTTTGCGTTCTTGTCGCCGGAAAAGAGGGAGATTACCTTCCCCACAATATCTTCTGCCATAGCCTCTCCTAATTATAACTCTATACCATCATACTGCACATTGCAATATGCTATACTGTCCGGGGGTTCTCTTGATGGCGTTTGACCTTTTGCGCTACGGGTACGGTATTTTCTTCGTCGCCCTGCAGAGCGCGCTTATGTTCGGATTTTTCCTGGAATGGCTGCGGGACCGGCGCGCGGCGGCGCATGGGGAAAACCCCAGGGTGTCGGTCATAGTCCCCATCCACAACGAGGAGCGGCGCATGGGGGGCCTGCTGGCAAGCCTGCTTAGGCAGGACTACCCGGCCCAGATTATCCTTGTCGACGACGGCTCGGACGACGAAAGCCCGGCGATGCTGGCCGAATTCGTGGAAAACGCCCGGAAACTGGGCATGGACGACTGCCGGGTCATTACCCTGGCGGAGAACCCCGGCCCAAACCGGAAACAGTACGCCCTTTCGGTGGGCGTGGCCGGGGCCTCCGGGGATCTCCTGCTCTTTACCGACGGCGACTGCGAGGTGCCCCCCGGTTGGATACGGGCGATGGCCGGGCGAATGCGCGACCGCCGGGTGGGCGCGCTTATAGGCCCGGTCTTTAAGAAAAAGCCGGGGAGGGGATTCTTCTACCTGTACCAGTGCTACGACCACGCGATTCGCTACAACTACCTTGCCGGGGCCATCGGGCTTGGCGCGGCCGGCGGCGGCTTCGGGAACAACCTTATCGTGAACAGGGCGGCCCTGGATTCCGTGGGCGGCTACGACGCCGTCCCGCCGTCCCCCACCGAGGACGCCGCCCTGATCTCGCTGATCCGGTCCCGGGGAAGGTACCGCGTCCGCGCCGCCGCCCTGCCCGACGCCGCCGTGGAAACCTGCGCCGAGGACACCTGGCGCGGCTTCGTCGGCCAGACCCTGCGCTGGAACAACGGCGGCCTGTTCAGCCCCGAGCCGGTGACCCGCTTTGGCTACAACCTGCTTATGCTGCTGATAACCGCGGGGGCGCTCGCGTTCCCCCTGCTGCCCTTTTTTCCGGGGCTTTGGCCCCTGCCGGCCGCCTGCCTAATCGTCATGGTCCAGAACACGGTCGCGGCATTCGCCTTTTTCCGCAGCAAACTGCCCAGGGGCGGCTTGGGCTACCTTTGCACCCTGCTTTTCGCCCAGCCGTACTTTACCCTGATGACGCTGATGGGCTACTGCGGGGTAAGGCCGAAATGGAAGGGCAGGAAACTGCCGTAGCCCTTGACATTCCCGGCCTTTCGTGGTATACGTAACCATGCTTGGCAGCAACCGAAACAGCCATAATTACGCTTTTTGCCGCTTGAGTAACGGAAGAAGCACTGTTTCGTATGAAAGCATCCAGGATCGCATTCTGTCGCCAACAGCGACATTTACCCCCCCCCCCCCCCCCCCCCCCCCCCCCCCCCCCCCCCCC
>WQRP01000026.1 GCA_009786675.1 Treponema sp.
TTTCATCTCGACGATCTTGCCCTGATGCAGAACGATGGAACCAAGCACCTGCGAATCGTAGGGCCGCTCGCCCAGGTTACGCCGCGCCGCCTCCCGCGCCAGGGCGAAGGCCTCTGGCAGAAGCCGGTCCAGGCTCTCGCCGCCCCGGAAACGCGCCCTGAGCGACTCGGTCTGCCCCGGGAATTCCCCGGCGGGAAGACCCGCAGCCCAGGCCTCTTTCTCGTTTACAAGATGCAGTATAGGCAACATCGCCTTTAAGTCCCGCTCGTGCTGGGAGCCGAACAGGGCCTTGATTATTTTGTCCACCATAGGCTACCATGGTAGCGAAAAAAGAGCCGGTTTACAAGTACGCAAGCCTGGCGCCACAACTTTCCAACGTTTTTCCCCCATATTCCTTGATTTCGCACAGCGGCTTGTACTAGAATTATCCTTACAGCACCAGAATACCATGGACCATCGTGGTTCACTGAAACAACGCGCGCGCCACATGCAAAATCTGAGAACCAGGCAATGTTTTTTGGTGCAATTTTCAGGGAGGTTGCGTATGGAAGGCATGAAATACTGCATCGTCCGGACGTACTCGGCGGGTGTGTTCGCCGGCTACATCGAATACCGCAAGGACCAGGAAGTCGTGCTCAGGGAAGCGCGGCGTATTTGGTACTGGGAGGGCGCCGCCACCCTTTCACAACTGGCCCAGAGCGGCACGTCCCTGCCGGAAAAATGCAAATTCCCCGAGCCGGTGGACCGGATTACGGTTTTGGGAACGATTGAAATCCTGGACTGCACGGAAAAAGCCAGGGAATCCATAGCCTCGGTCCCGATATGGAAGGCGTGACGGATCCTGAAAACAAGCGACCAAGGGGGTTGAATGGGCAGATAAGCGATGTTATATTATCCTAAGCGCGATTGCGCTTGTTGGGATAGAATATTCAGTGACCAGTGTACGTGAAAAGATTATCGACGGTTCCGTTCCTAGGCAAGGCATTGATCCGGATTTTGGCAGAAACCTTGACGAGGGCTCCACCTCGGGGGCGGGCGCGGGTTCGGGTTTTGGCTACATAGACGGCTCAGGCTCGGGCACGGACTTTAACTCGGGGTACGGCGACGGCTCGGGTTACGGCGATAATTTTGGCTACAACCACGGTTCAGGATCGGGTTCCCTTTCAGGTACCGGCCTGGGCTGCGGCCACGCGAACGGCATTGGTACAGCCTTGGGTTCTGGTGGGAGCGGCGATTATGAATTTTGCGAAAGTCAGGCATAGGCGTGCACTAGATTCCAGACACGAACACGGTTCTGGTTTTTGCCCCGGCTACGGGGACGGCGACGGGTGCGGTTTCGGGCGCGGTTCCAATTTCGCGTCCTGTTCGGGCTTCAAGACCGCCTCCGGCTACGACTGCGGTTTCAGTAAAACCCAGGATTCGGGCGGGGGCCAGTTCTTCGGCACAAAAATTTCCGGCAATTCAGGTTTCGGCTCAGGGAACGGCCACGGAGGCGGCTCCGTTTTCGGCTCCGGCTGGGACTAATCCCCCGCCAGAAGGCGTTCCGCGTTGCCGCCCATGATCCGCTCGTGCTCGGCCAGGGGAACGGATTCCATGGACGGCTGGTAGCGGGAAGGGTGCAAAAGCGGGAAGTCGCTGCCGAAAACGATCTTCCCCCCCAGGCCAAGAGCCAAGGCCGCGCCGTAGACGCTTTTGTCGTAAAGGAAGGGCGCCGCCGCCGTGTCGTAGTAAACGTCGCGGCATTTTTTCCGCATTTCGGGCATCGCCTCGTAAAACAGGAGCCCGCCGCCCAGGTGGGAAAGGATCACCCTAATCCCCTGGCTGTTGTCAATGAAGCGCTCGATCCTCCTTAGGCCGGTGCCCGTCTTTCCGGGGTACGAGTGGCCGACAGGCTCGTTTACGTGGAGTATGACCGGCAGGTTCCTTTCCCTGCAGGCGCCGACAAGCGCGCGGGTTTCGCCCTCGTCGTCGACGGCGAAATCCTGGCCGGCCGGGCAGATCTCGCCCACGCCCGTAAGCCCCGCGTCGTGGCAGCGGGCTATTTCCCGCTCCGCCCCTTTCGCGCCCGGCGACACCGACATAAAGCCGACAAGCTTTTCCGGATACCGCCGAGTCATCTCGATGACGTAGTCGTTCACAAGGCGGCACAGCCCCTGGTCCCTAAAGCCGAAGCCAAAGACGACCCCCATGTCAAAGCCCGAGGCGTCAAGCATGGAAACGATTTCCCCGGCGCAGGCGAATTTGTTCAGCGGGCTTTTGGACAGCAGGGAAAAATGGGGCTCGAAGAATGGTTCCCTCTCGGCGAATTTCCGCCAGTCGGCCTTTATCTCGGGCGGCGTCACATGGATATGAAAGTCAATCTTTTTCAAGGATCGTCCCCCCCTCCCCCGAGGGGGCCTCATCGTCCTTCTGCGGTCCGATAAAGATGCCTATTTTCGGCAGGCTTGCAAGCAGGGGGAGGCCCACGAGGGCGGTTCCGACGGAAAACACCAGCCTTTCGATGGGGGCGGTAAAGGTCAGAACCATCCACATCTCCCTGGGAAAATCGAAAAGCACAAGGCCGAAAAAGTTGCCCACGCTCGCGCCGCCGGCCATGCCCCCAAAGGCGCACAGCATCAGGGCGGGGAATTTAAGCGCCCGGTTCTTGCCGGCCAGTATGTTGCAGGCAAACGCGCTTCCAACCAACAGGGCGGCAAAACCCGCGCCGTAAAACACCAGCGGGAACCTGGCAAGGCCGCGGCCCGTCTCGTGGCTGAACCACAGGACGGTGCCCAAAAGAAAAACGATTATCCCGCCATTGATCACGAAGCTGCCGTTCCCGCTGATTCTGACCGGCGGCCAGCGCCCCCAGGCAATGCACCCGGCGGTAAAGGCCGTGACCGTTCCGATTATGAAGGTGCCCGGACCCATCCACGCGGTATGCGGGGCGAGCAGGCTGCCGACAAAGCCCCCGGCGGCGGCGCACAGGGCCCCGGCCAGGGGGCCGAAAAATATGCCCGCAAGTGGGGCAAGCGCGGTGGCGAACGAGAAGCTTCTTCCCGTGCCAAGCATCGGTATCGTGGGGATTACCTGCGCCCCGGCGGTCACGGCGGCCCACACCGCGACAAGCGCGACGTGCGTCTTGGCCGGCCGGGGGAAAACCTCTGCGCGTTTTTTCATGTTACAGCTCCCATGTTTTTTGATTTGTCCGGCGACCCCGGCTACTGCATAGTACCGATTACGCACCGCAAGGTATAGGGCACCGGCAGTTTAGCCCAAATCCCTGAGGGCCAGGGCAAGCTCCATGGGGGACGACGCCGTTTTCCGGATCGGGATACGCCCCCGCAGTTCCCGCGAAAGCCTTGCCACGGGAGGAAGAAGGACTCCCGCCTCGGCAAGCTCCTGGGCGCGTTCGAAAACCGACGGGGGATCCCCGTCCAGGCGCACGCGGCCGGATCCCATCACGACGAGCCGTCCCGCGTGCCCGGCGGCGACGCGGATGTCGTGGGTGACCAGGATCAGCGTGTGGCCTTTCCGGTGCAGGCCGTCCAGCGTTTCCATTATAACCCTGGATCCGCCGCGGTCCTGCCCGGCCAGGGGCTCGTCCAGGATTAGTATTTTCGCGCCCATCGCGAGAACCGCCGCGAAGACGGTCCTTACCCTGTCGGCCTTGCACAGGGCCGGGGGAAAGTCGTCGCGCCTGTCCTGCAGCCCGAGCGTTTCCAGGGCCTCCTCGACCTTGCGCCTGACCTCCGGGCAGTCCCGTTTTTTGCGGGGACGCCTTAGGGCAAAGGCGACCTCGTCGTACACGGTCTGCTCGAAAAGCTGGTTGTCGCTGTCCTGCATCACATAGCCGACCTGACCGGCGATTTCGGCGACGCCCATCCCCTCCGTGTCCCGCCCCCGGACTAAAACCCGCCCCCGCGAAGGCCGCAGAAGGCCGGCTATGTTCTTAAGCAGGGTCGTTTTGCCGGATCCGTTCCGCCCAAGGATCGCCGTGAACTCGTTCTCCCCGAAGGCGAGGTTTACGTCGTCCAGGACGGGCCGCCGGGGATCCGCCTCGAAGCTGTAGCCAAGCCCCTCGATCCGCACCGCGTCGGCCTTACTTTCGCCCATCGTACCACTCCAGGACCGATTCCACGGCCCCGTCCACGGTGACCGGAAACCTGGGAAGCGGCTCCCCCAGCCCGGCCATGCGAAAGGCGAACTGGGAAACCTCGGGCGGGTCGACGCCGGCGGCATCCAGAAGCCGCCCGTCGGAGAACACCCGCCCGGGCGCGTCGAAGGCAAGGAGCCTCCCGTTTTTCAGCAAGCACACCCTGTCGGCGAAGTCCGCGGCCTCCTGGGGCGAGCCGGTCGCCATCACCACGGTGAGCCTTTTGTCGGCGCGCAAATCGCGGATAAACGAAAGAACCTCCCGCGTGCAGACCGGGTCAAGCCTGGAGCAGGGCTCGTCCAGGACCAGAACCCTGTTCGCCTGGGCGAGCGCCGCCGCTATGGCCAGCCGCTGCTTCTGCCCGCCGGAAAGCGTCGCCGGCGGCCGGTCGGCGTATTCCGAGAGCCCGGCGGCATCCAGGGCCCAACGGGTTTTCTCGACGATTTCCCCCGGGGGCAGGACCATGTTCTCTAGTGCGAAGGCAACCTCGTCGAAGACCCTGGCCGTGAAAAACTGGGTCTCCGGATCGTCGAAGGCCATCCCCACCTTTTCGGAAAGCCGGGCGACCGAGGAGAGCCTAGTGTCGGTTCCGTCAACCATTACCGTGCCAAGCAACGCGCCGGGCATGGAATGGGGGACAAGCCCGTTCAGCAGCCGGCAGAAAGTGGTCTTTCCCGCGCCGTTTTCCCCCATGACCGCCACGAACTCGCCCTCCCCTATCCGGACGCTCAGATCCGTCAGGGCCGGCCCGGACGCACGGGCGTAGCTCCAGGAAACGTTTTCCAGGCTTACCACGCGCCTAACCCCCCAGCACGCGGTTCGCCAGAAGGACGGCGACGAAATAGGCCGCCCCGACCGCGAAGGCCGCGTAGTCGGCGAGGGACATCCTGCCCGAAAGAAGCCAGGTCCTGGTTTTGTGGGCGCCGAAGGCCCTGGAGTCCATAACCAGGGCGACAGCGACGGAACGCCGCATCACCTTAATCATAAGCGGGAGGGCGATGGCCCCGTATTCCGCAAGGCGCGAGAAAAAACCCGTGGGGGCCACCCCCCGAAGCCTGCGGGCGTCCATGATCAGCCTGGCCTCGTCCTCGAACGACCGCACTAGGTTCAGCGTGGAGCTTATGACGTGGGCGACCCTGTAATTCGCCCCGAGCCTTGTAATGCCGAAGGCGAGCATACGGGGCTCGGTCGTCGCGATCAGTAGGGGCATAAGGACGGCCAGGGCGACGACGCGGCAGGCGACCGTAAGCCCGGCGAGAAGGCCCTCCGGCCCGAGCGTTCCCAAGCCGCCCACGAGGGGCACCCGATCCGGGATCAGGGGCGGGGCGTCCGGGACGGACCTGAACAGAACCTGCAGGGCGACGACCGTAACGATCAAAAAGGCGAGGAGCCCGGCGTGGGGGAATATCGTTTTGAACGGAACTCGCGCGAGAAGGGCCAGGCAGACAAAGAAGAGCGCCTGCCCCGCGGCGACGGCCGGGGAATCGACCAGGAAAACCGGCACCGTAAACGCCAAGGTAAGGACCAGTTTCGTCCTTGGATCGAGCCGGTGGACAGGGGAAAGCCGGGACAGTTCTAGTTTTCCCTGCGCGCCCAGGCCTCGCCGAAGCCGGCGCTTCCAAGCCGCCTGGCGACCTCCTGCATTTCAGCCGCCGGCACGCCGGGGATGACCACCCGGTACATGCTGCCGAACATCTCGAACGCCGGCTGGAAGCCAGCCGACCTAAGCTGGTCGAAGGAATTCCGGGCAAGCGCGGTCCTGGCAAAGGAGCCCACCTGCACCCTGTAAACGCCCGGGCCGTCGGGCGCAGGCATCCTTGGGGTAATGACCGCCGGATCCCCGCTCGCACGCAACCTCGGCGCCGCCTGGGCGACCGGAGCGGGGGCGGGAGCCGGGGTCAGGGCGACGGGGCCCAAAGCCGGGGCCACGGGGGTCGGAACCGGGGCGGCGGGAGCCAATGCCTGGACTATCTGGCCGACCGTGCCCGTGGGTATCTCGATGACGCGCTCCTCGCCGTTTATCGTGACGACAAGCCTTATGGACACCTCCTGGGAACCAGGGGGAAGGTAAACAGTGGCGGCCAAGGGCTGCCCGGCGGGGGCCTCGGCCGGGGATTCGTCCGGAGATCCGGTGGGAGCCCAGGTGACGCCGTTGTTCGGCAGGTCGGGGTTGGGGCTAGGCGGCACCACCGTGCGGACGGGGGCCCAGACGTGCGACGGCTCGACCCCGGCGGGATCCAAGGGAACTAGCTCGGCGACCGCGCCTTCAAGGTATTCGATATAGTCGACCCCGGCCAACCCGGGAACGGAGGGAACCAGGGCAAAAACGGCACAGGCCAGAAAGGGCATAAAAAAACGCTTCATTATACTTTTTCCTCTCAAGTTTCGCATTTTTGTGCGCTACAAAAAGTATAGTCAATCCAGGGCCATAAATCCAACGAAACGATTTTTTTTCGACCGCGCCCGCTAGCCCAAGCGCCTGGCCTTTACCAGCATGACGTCGCCGGCCCCGAGAAGCTTTACCGCCCTGTCGGCGACGCGCTTGACCGGCCCGGGCGCGGTCCCCACGGCAAGCCCCCCCCAGGTGTACACCCCAAGGGTGGCAAAGCCCCGGTCCCCAAGCATCGCCCTTAGGGTCCGCGCCGAGAAAAGGTACAGGTGGTCGAAGATCGCCGCCCGCCACCGGCCGCCGAACAGACGCGCCTGGAAACCGTCGATGTTCGGGGTGGTCAAAAGGAAATACCCGCCGGGGGACAGTATCCTGGCGACCTCGCGGATAAATTCCCCAGGCCTGTTAAGGTGCTCGATTAGGTGGGAGGCAAGCACCAGGTCGAAGGACGCGGCCGGGAAGGCGCAGTCCTCGACCGTCGCGCGGCGCACGTCAAGCCCCCGCCTCTGGCGGGCGTATTCCGCCGAGGGGGAGATTTCCGCCCCGGTCGCCCGCCAGCCCCTGCCCCGCAGAAAGGCCAGCAGAGCCCCGGTGGCGCAGCCGACGTCCAGAACCCTGGGGCCGCCAGGGATCCGCCCCATCAGTTCCCGCTCCATCCCCAAAAAGCCCGCGTCGGCAAGGCCGAGACGCTGCAAGGCCAGAAAGCTTTCCTCGTTCTCGATTTCGTAGGCAAGGTACTCGTCCCCGTAGCGACCCATCACGCTTTCGGCGACCGGCTGGGGGTTTACCTGCACCAGGCCGCAGCCGGCGCACCTGACGTAGGAAAAGCCCTCGCAGGAAAGGGAGGGGACGAAGCGGTCGCCGCCGCACAGGGCGCAGGGGACGGGTCTCCGTTCCTCGTCCGCGACCGGCGTGGACCAGGTTTTGCAGGCGCGGAGCGGGCTCACTCGACGAAAAAATGGGCGACGACGCTGCTTGAGTTGCCGGCGATATCCTGCACGATTACCTCCAGGATGGCCTGGCCGCGGTTAAGCCACACCTCGCCGGCCTCGAAGGCGGGGAACTGGGCGTAAACGCTCCGCGCCGGCCCCCGGTTTACCAGCAGAACCCCGTCCCTGGCGCTTATTGTCTCCAACGAAAGCCGGCCGACCTCGATCCCGTTCACCGAGCTTATAATCCGGTGGGGGGCAAGAAAGCTGCCCCTGTTGCCGGACAGGGCGTCGGTGGCGTTGACGACGATTCCGTGCATACCCTGGGCCACGCCCTGGCCGACGCCAACCAACACGCCGGCCTCGTTCATAAGCTGCACCCCGTGTATCTGCGGGTTAAGCGCGTCCGGGAAAGGGGCGAGAACCATCGCCGGGTTGACCCAGCGGCGTTCCCTGCGATCGAACAGCATGAAGTAACAGCCCTCCCGGTCCGACCACCCGGAGGCGCCCGCGACGGCCAAGGGCTCGCCCTGGCTCACCCTTGGCCCGGAGGCGCCGTAGCGGGCCCGGTAACGGGCCCGGTAACGGGCGTACACGCTGACCAGGCCGTTGCCGTGGTCCACCGCCGTCCATTCCCCAAGGGGGGACGGAAACCTTGACGCGCCGCCGTTCGAGCCGGAGGACGTGAAAATCACCTCCCCGTCGCCCGAGGCAAGCACCTCGCCGCCGCCGGCCAGCACGACGCCGACCGCCGGCCTTCCGCGATCGTTGAAACCGAAATTGCGGACCACCGTAGCGTCCGGCAGGGGCCATTCCATGGCGGACGCCGCGACGCCCGCCACGGACGCCGCCAAAAACGCGAGAAAAACCCTGGCTCTCATCTTCTCTCCAAATCAAAGGCAACCATGGCCTGTCCCCCGCCGACAATCAGCCGGGAACCCATCCTTCCCAGGAAAACGTCCTCGCCCCTGAACGGGGCGCGTATCACGACCCTTGGCGTCCTGCCGGAAGTCCGTATCCCGACAAGGTAGTTCCCGTCGCCCCCGGGGCGCGAGAAAACGGCGAACATCAGCCCCTGTCCCCCGGAGCCGTCCAGGGCGCGAAGCTCCCCGTCCAGTTCCACGTTCCGGGTAAGCCGCGAGCCGGTGTCGTAGATCCCCAGCCCGCCGCGCCGCTCGAAGACGACGTGGCGGTCGTTCTCGACGAAGGCGACGTGCACCGGGCGGCGGAAGCCCTCGCCCAGGAACTCATGGTAAACCACCCTGTAGTCCCCGGCGCTGGCCCCGAAGCGCTCCAGGAACAGGAAACGCTGGCTGTCTATGCCGGAAACAATCGCGAGCCGCGAGCCGTCGGCGGAAATGGCCACCCCCAGGATCACCGAGAAGCGCGAGCCTCCCGGGTCGAACGAGAACACCTGCCTGCCGGAGTCGTCCACCAGCACGACCATGCCGTCCAGAAGTCCGGCCAGGAGCAGCCCGGCCGCCGCGTCCATGCTGGTAACCGGGCTGGGAAAGTCGAAGACCCACAGCGCCCGGCCGGAATCGTCCATCCTGTAGACGGAGTCCTGCCCGCTTCCCACGACGAAAGTCCTTCCGTCCAGAAAGAAGGGATAGCCGCCAGGGTCGTCGATGACAAACAGAGCCCCGCCGTCGGCGGCGTAAACGGCGACGCTTTCCAGCTCCCCGTCGAACTCGGCCCAGCGTTCAGGCGAAATCGAGACCTGGCCGGTCCTTGGCCTGTTAAGCGGAAAGCGACCGTCCATTTCGACATAGCCGAAACGGCCGTCCAGGGCAAAGGGCAGAGCCCGGGGAACTACGCCCGGCGGGGTCACGGGATCCCCGAAACGTACCGGCTCGCCCGACTCCAGCGAGCTTAGCCAGCGCGGAACCAGAACCGTCTCCTGGGAAACCGGGCGAACCGCCGCCACGCTATACACGATAAAAACCGCCACTACGGCGATCAGGCCTTTTCTTCTTTTCTCTGACATGGTGGTGGGTACATTGTACCGGGGAGCGCCCGGCAAGGCAAGCCTGGCGCCGCCTATCCAGCACCAGGGTTGCCTTGCGGGTCATTTTAGAACATAAAGAAACGGACGGCGCTCATCCATCGGATTTCGTCAAACCTGGACTCAAAATCAGGTGAAATTGCAACATCAAAGTCCACCGTTATAAGATTATGAAATCCTGGGGCGGCAGGAGGGGGTACCGCCGATCTTGTCAACGTCAACAGAACTTCGACGTTGTTCCCGGATTGCCTTGCCGAGACGCCAGTTACCGACACGGTTCTTTGCGGATCGCCGCCGCCAGAACGGGGCTGCAAGTCAACACTACCAGGCTGAAGCCAGGCCAGATCGGCCGGGGTAATGCTGACGGGGTTTCCGCTAAAAACGCCGGTAGTGCCAAGCGGCGGCCTGGTTACCGGCGAAAACGTCAGGGTCAACACTGCACCAGTTAAGGTGTCCCCTTCCCAAGCATTCGCCAAACTGAAGTGCTCGGCAGTCCTAAAAGATATTTCTATCTCGTTTGGATACGGGCCCAAATCGACCGGCGGAGGCGCGACCCAATCGTCAACGTCGTCGCCGTTACCGCACCCAACAACCGCCATTCCGAACGCCACCAGCATTGCCAGTCCAAAACCGTTCTTTGCCATCGTCTGCTCCTTTGCCGCCCCTTGGCACGGGGCAAGAAAATATATCAACAGCCCATACGAGCCATTACCCCGGGGAACTGGGACGGAACCGTCCCGCGCGCCTTCGACCGGCGCTTTTTGGCGAGAAAAACAAGTATCGGAAACATGCCCAAGGAACCAGACCCAAGTGCCGTCAGCGACAAAAAGGACAAAACTCGGGCTGTTTTTTTTAGGAAATAATGGGCGAATTTATGTGTGTGTGTTACCAGAAACGGAGGAAATTGTCAAGTGGGTAGCTTCGTGGTTTTTCCGCCGTGTTCCGAACATCATCTGCATATGTCCACGATTGTGCCAGGAACCGGGGGAAATGTCAAGCGGTATTTTCGGGGGAACTCGACAGGAACAGGTCCATAGCAATTNCCCCGCCAATATCCTCATCAAGTCATCGTTGATAAAAATTTTTTCCTTGCCGACCTGCCTGTGCGACAGAAAACCGCTGGCCGCAAGCTCCGCGAAATACTTCGACGCCGTCTTCCTGTTCACGCCCAGTTTTCTCACCAGGATATCGATTTTGGAATAGGGGTTCTCGAAAATTATCTCGACTAGTTCCTTGGAATATATCTTCGGGCACTGCCCTTTTGCTTTTTCCAGGGTTGCGTCCAGCAGGTTCCTGATCGCCTTTACCTTCTCCAGGGTCAGCCTTGACGTTTCCTCGATCCCGTCCAGGATGTATAAAATCCATTCCTCCCACGCCCCGTCCTTTCTGACTTTCTGGAGCAGGTCGTAGTACGTGCTTTTGGTTTTTATTATGTACGCGCTTAGGTACAGAATGGGGGCGTCCAGGTGTTTTTTCAGCAACAGGTACAAAATGTTCAGGATCCTGCCGGTGCGGCCGTTGCCGTCGTAAAATGGATGTATTACCTCGAACTGGTAATGAAGGATTGCCATTTTCCACAGGCTGCCCTCATCGTCGTTCAGGTAGCGGCACAGATCGTCCAGAAGCAGGCGGATTTCCTCGTAATCCTGCGGGGGCGTGTAGATTACCTCGCCGGTCGCGTCGTTTACAAGGGACGTCCCGGGCAGCTTCCGAAGCCCGGCGTTGTTCTTGACTATCGCCTCCTGAATCTTTACAATGTCGCCGACACTGATAAGCTGCCTTTTCGCCAGCACCCCGCAGCCCATATACAAGGCTTCCCTGTAATTCAGGACTTCCTTCGCGGAGGCGTCCATGTTTGCCGACTGCATCGTCATGCTTTCGTATAGTTCGTCGTGGGTGGTGACGATGTTTTCGATGGCCGAGCTTTCCTTGGCCTCCCTAAGGACTATGGCGTTCGTCAGGATGTTCTGGTTTGGGATGACCGTGACAAAACCCTTCAGCTCGGCCAGCGCCTGTCGCGCCCGCGCCTCCTTGCGCAGGACGGCCCTTGTCTCGATTTTCTCGACGTCGATGGACAGGGGTGGTATTGTCTTCCCCGACAGGCTCATGTCCAAATTTTGCCGAAATTTACCCACGTTGTCAATACGTGTCCAAATTTCGCCGTTTTTTGGACATGAGCTGCCGCTCGTGAGCCCGACAGGCATCCTCGATACCATTGCCCCAGGCTCCCCAAAAAAGAAATCGTTGACATATACTACGGTTCGGTGCTATACTACTGACATGCTTGAGGACACGATTCTCACCATAGAGGAAGTCGCGCAGTATTTACGGGTTTCGGAGCGGACCGTGTACGAGTGGGCGCAGAAGGGTGAAATCCCGGCGGGAAAAATAGGGACGGTCTGGCGTTTCAAGAAATCCGAGATAATGCGGTGGGTAAACGAAAGGCTCTCCGCCGGCAGGTTCGGCTACCAGTTTAACCCCGTGCAGATACAGGCGATACTCTCGCCGGAACGCATCCTTTTCCTGGACTTTCCCTCCAAACGGGACGTGCTTTTGGAGCTCGCGAAAAACCTGGCGACCGCCCCGCAGATCAAGAACAGCCAGGAACTTGCCTCCGAAATCGTCAAAAGGGAAGAGCTTATGAGCACCGCCATCGGCAAGGGCATAGCGATTCCCCATATACGGCTGCAGTCGGTCACGGACCTGGTCGTCTCGATCGGGATAAGCCGGGTTGACGTCGCGGACTTCAACCCCCTGGACGACGAGCCGGTGCGCTTTATCCTTATGATCGCCGCGGCGTACAACCAGCACGCAAGCTACCTTCAGACCCTGTCCTTTTTCAGCTCCAAGCTGAAGGACAGGGATCTCCGCGATTCCCTGCTGCAGTCAAAGACCGCCGACGAGGTGTACGGCCTTCTGGCCGCGATCCCGGTGAACGGCCCCCAATGAGGGCGGGGGTCATCGGGGCCACCGGCTACGCCGGGGCGGAACTTGTCAGGCTTCTGGCCTCCCATCCGAACGTGGACGACCTGGTGCTTTCCTCGGTAAGTTTCGAGGGGGAGAACATCGACGGGGTGTACCCCGGGTTCCTTGGGCGGATCTCCCTTCCCCTGGGAAAGGCCGACGACGTGGTGGCCGCCGCCGACGTGGTTTTTTCCGCCCTGCCCCACGGCGTCGGCGAGCCGCACGCCAGGGACTGCGTCGGGCGGGGCGTCCCCTTTATAGACCTTTCCGCGGACTTCCGGTTCGGCGACGACGAGGCCACTTTCAGCGCCTGGTACGGCAAGCCGTACCTGTACCCGGAACTGCACGAACATTCCGTTTACGGCCTGCCGGAGATGAACAGGGATCGTATCCGCCGGCTCGCCGGCTCGGGCAAGGCGATCGTCGGGAACCCCGGATGCTACCCGACCGGCGCGGCCATCGGGATCTTCCCGGCGCTTGCCAAGGGACTCGTCGCGAAAGACGGCGGAGCCCCGATTATCGTGGACGCGGCCTCCGGAACCTCCGGAGGCGGGCGCGAGCCGGCGCGCTCGTTCCACCACCCGGAATGCGCGGATTCCGTTTCGCCGTACAAGGTCGGCGGGACGCACAGGCACACGCCGGAGATCGCCCGAAGCCTCGCCGCCATGGCGGCGCCCGGGTCGCCCCCCCACGTAATCTTCACCCCGCACCTTGCCCCGATGAACCGGGGAATACTCAGCACGATCTACATCCCGCTTTCGGCATCCTGGGAAACCGGGGAAGGGGCCGCCGCAATCCACGCCGTCTACGCGGACTTCTACCGCGACGAGCCTTTCGTGCGGGTGCTTCCCCCGGGCGCGGTTTCGGCAACCAACAGGGTGCGTAACTCCAACTACTGCGACGTTTCGGTACACCTGGACCGATCCGGCCGCACGCTGATTGTCGTCAGCGCCATCGACAACATGGTAAAGGGCGCGGCCGGGCAGGCGGTGCAGAACATGAACCTGCTTTTCGGTTTCGACGAAAGCGCGGGCCTTGGGATGATCCCGCTGCTTTTCTAGGAGGGGGCAAACATGCGATGCCCGCACTGCGGCAGCAACGACGACAAGGTCGTGGAATCCCGAACGCTCGCCAACGGGCAGGCGATTCGCCGCCGCAGGGAATGCGAGGGCTGCGGGTTCCGTTTTACCAGCTACGAACGGACCGAGGACAGGCAGTCCATGGTAATCAAAAGGGACGGAAGGCGGGAGCCCTTCGACCGGTACAAGGCGGAGCGCGGCATAGAACGGGCCCTGCAGAAACGCCCGGTGTCCAGGATGCAGATCGAGAGCCTGATCAACGAGGTCGAGGACGAGACGGCCATCCTGAGCAGGGACAACCGCGAGATACACTCCGGAGCCATAGGCGACATAATCCTGGAAAAGCTGGGCGCCCTGGACAAGGTGGCGTACATCCGCTTCGCCTCGGTATACCGGCAGTTCGAGACCCCGGACCAGTTCATACGCGAGATCAACAAGCTGGAAAAGAAAACCACCTAGCCGCCCCGGGCGACCGCCCCTTGATCCACTCCCCCACATGAGGTTGAATACTATATGACCGCGGACGAAAAAACGAGCCTTGCGCGTTTCCTGGACACGGCCTACGGCGTTGCCCGGGGCGGCTACCTAGACGACCGGGACGAGTACGCCTTCCAGGACGATCCCGAGCCCTGCGGGGAAACCGCCGGCGGCGCCGAAGCCGACAGTTTCGAGAGGCTTGAGGCCGACGTGCGGTCCTGCACGGGCTGCCGCCTGAAGGAGACCAGAAAGAACGCCGTCCCCGGCGAGGGGGTGCGGCGCCCCATGGTAATGGTAATCGGCGAGGGGCCGGGGGCCGACGAGGACGCCACCGGAAGACCCTTTGTAGGCAAGGCCGGACAGCTCCTTGACAGGATGCTTGCCTCGATCGACCTGTCGCGGGAAAAAAACTGCTACATCGCCAACGTGATCAAGTGCCGCCCGCCGGGGAACCGCGATCCCTTTCCCGACGAGACCATCGCGTGCTCGTCGTTCCTGGAAAGGCAGGTGCGGCTCCTGAAGCCGGCGTTCATACTTTGCGCGGGCAGGGTCGCCGCCCAGACCCTGCTTGACACCACCAATTCCATAGGGAAAATTCGCGGGAAGGTCATCAGCCTTGACATAGCCGGGACGACGGTTCCCTTGGTCGCCACCTACCATCCCAGCGCCCTTCTTAGGAACGAGGAATGGAAGCGCCCCGCCTGGGAGGACCTAAAGCTGCTGCGCTCGGCCTTGGTCGAGGCGGGGCTGGATCCCGCCGGCCCCGGAACCGGCTGAAATGGCCGCGCGCTGGCTCGACCTGGTTTTCGACATTCCCGCGAACCGGGCATTTACGTACCGGGCCGACGAGAAAGGCGAGGCCGCCGTCGGAAGGCGGGCGATGGCGCCCTTCGGCAGGGGGGGAAAGGACACCCTGGGGTTCATCGTCGCGGAGCGGGACGCGCTGCCGGACGGCCTGGGCGAGTCGGCGGTAAAGCCAATCCGCCGCGTCGTGGACGCCCAGCCGGTTTTCGACGAGCGGGACGTCGAGCTTGCCAGGTGGGTTTCCGCGTACTATCTTTGCGGGATAGGCCAGGCGGTCTCCGCGATGATCCCGTCGGGACGGCGCGCCGCTCCCTTCCCTTCCCTTGGCGGCGACGCCGGCGACTTTGCCGACGCGCCCCTGTCCCTTTCGCCGGAGCAGCAGGCCGCGCTGGACGCGATTGCCGCGGCCCCGACCGGCGCGCCGCCGTCCCCCCCCCCCNTGT
>WQRP01000027.1 GCA_009786675.1 Treponema sp.
ATGTACGCCGCCGTGCTTATTATCTGCGTTACGTTTTTCGCCGTAAACGCCGTGCTTAATTTGATTAAACGCCGCGTTCTGCGTTGGAGGGAGGATGGTTCAGTATGAGTGGGAAAGGTAGAATTGAGGTAAAGAACCTGAACAAAACTTTCGGGAGAACGGATGCGGCGGAACCGCTCTGCGCGATCGAGGATTTGACCCTTGACATTGAATCGGGGGAATTCGTTTCAATCGTTGGGACAAGCGGATGCGGAAAGTCCACGCTGCTGCGGATTATCGCGGGGCTTGAAACACCCACTTGCGGCGAGGTGGTTTGCGGCGGCAGGGAAGTGCGCGGGACAAGTCCCAACCGCGGTTTGGTTTTTCAGGAACACACCTTGTTCCCGTGGTTGACCGTTAGGAAAAATATCGTGTTCGCGTTAAAGTCCACGAAGCGGCTCCAATTGTTCGGCGGAGATGTGGATGCTCTGATTGAAAAGGCGGGTTTAAAGGAATTCGCGAATTCATTTCCGCACCAATTATCGGGTGGTATGCGGCAACGCGCCGCCCTGATTCGCTCCCTTGCCGTTTCGCCGGAAGTGTTGCTTCTCGACGAACCCCTGGGCGCGTTGGACAGTTTTACCCGAATGGTTTTGCAGGACGAAATTATCCGTTTGTGGAAAGAGCGCGGCAATACCATGCTGTTGATCACGCATGACGTTGACGAGGCGGTTTACCTGAGCAACCGAATCATTGTCATGTCCCCGCGCCCGGGGCGTATCGCGGAGATCGTGAGTGTCCCGATGTCGTACCCGCGCAATCGCGGCGCGTCCGATTTCGCGGAACTTCGCACTCGCCTGCTCAAGCGGCTGAATTTCGCTTCCGATACGCAGATGGATTATTATTTGTAGAAAGCGGGCGGGGATGAAAATGCGAAGACGGACGGCTGTTGCCATGCTTGCGCGGCGAAGGTATCGGGAACGCATTTCGTATTACGGCGATTTGCTTGTTCCATTGGGCGAATATCATGCTACGAAATCGAATCCTGTTGCCGACGGCTGACAATAGACCCTCAATTCGCCCCCGTTACCTTGTTACCCGCAAGTTTGTTACAATACCACAAGGAGCTTTACATGATCCGCGCGGTAAAAAAACACGTCCTTTTCCTGATCCCCGCCGCCCTTACGCTTGCCTCCTGTTCCCGTGGGCACCAGGCAGTAAACTACGAGTTTACAAACGTCCGCCGTGGAACCCTGGAACGCACCGTCATGTCCAGCGGCACCATCCACCCGGTATCGATGATCCGCGTCCTGCCTCTTATGAGCGGCAAGGTCGAACGGATCCTGGTCGATTACAACGACATCGTTAGCCGGGGCGACATCCTGGCCGAGCTTAACACCGACATGCTGCGTCTTAGGCGCGAGCAGATGCAGGCGGCGGTGGTAAGGGCGCGGGCAAGCTACGAGCTGCAGGCGCTCAACTACCGCAACCAGCGGACCCTTTTCGAAAGGGAGCTGATCTCCGAGTTCGAGCTTCTTACCAGCAGGACCAACGTGAACAACCTGGCCGCCGACCTGGCCGTCGCCGAGGCGAACCTTAGGGTCACCGAAACCGAGATTTATCAACACGCCTTTATCGTGTCGCCCATAGACGGCATAGTGCTGGCCAGGAACATCAACATAGGCGACACCGTTACCGACAGCACCAACGCCAACACCGCGCCCATCTTTACCCTGGCGGAAAACCTGCGGGAAATGCAGATCGAGGCCACGGTAAGCGAGCTTGACGTGACCTCGATTCACCGGGGACAGCCAGTGCGCTTTTCGCTGGAAAGCCTGCCCGGGCGCAGCTTTGGCGGCGAGGTCGAAACCCTGCGGCTGATCCCCACGGTGACCAACAACGTGGTCTCGTTCACGGTGATTATAAGGGTAGAAAACCTCGACGGATCGCTGCTCCCCGGCATGACCTGCATGGTCGAGTTTATCGTGGAGCGCAGCGAGGACGTGCTGATTGTCCCCAACGCCGCGCTTCGCTACCAGCCGACCGGCCTAAGCGAGGAAAGAATCGCCGACATGATCTTCGACGCGACCCTTGGGGATCTGCCGGAGGAACAGCGGCGGACTGCGATAGAGGCCAGGGAACGCGCCAGGCAGCAGCAGGCCTCGGCGCAGGGACGCTCCGCCGGCGGGCAGAACGCCGTGACAAGCCTGATGATGGGCGGCGGCGGCGGCGCGGGACGCATGGCGATGGGCACTCGCACCGGCGGCGGCCGGCAGCAGGCGCAGGGGCGCGGTCGCGATTCCGACGCGGTGGTAATGCGGAACCTCTGGTACCTGAACGGGGACGGCACGCTGGGGGTTATGCGGGTGCGTACCGGGATCACCAACGGATCGTTCACGGAGATTATTGCCATGGATGACATGGAAGGCCGGCAGGTGATCCTGCGGGAGCGGATTTGACGTCGCCGGTCATACGGATGCTGGGGATCAGGCGCGAGTACCGGATGGGGGGCAGGCAGGCCGAGGACGCGGTGGTCGTCCGGGCGCTCCGGGGGGTGGACTTTTCCGCCGGGGCCGGCGAGTTCGTCTCGGTAATGGGCCCCTCCGGTTCCGGCAAGTCCACCCTGATGAACATCCTGGGCTGCCTGGACAAGCCCAGCGCCGGAACCTACGCCCTGGACGGCGTCGAAACGTCCGAGTCCGACTCGGACACCTTCGCCTACATCCGGAACCGCAAAATCGGCTTCGTGTTCCAGTCCTTCAACCTGCTCGCCCGGACCACCGCCCTGGAAAACGTGGAACTGCCCATGTTCTACCGCCGCCGGGAAAAAAACGCGAAACCCCTAGGCACCAGGGAACGAAGGGAACGCGCCAGGGCCGCCCTGCGCGAGGTCGGCCTGGAAAAGCGCATGGATCACTATCCGTCCCAGCTTTCCGGCGGGCAGCAGCAGAGGGTCGCCATAGCGCGGGCGATAGTCAACGATCCGGCGTTCATACTTGCCGACGAGCCCACCGGAAACCTGGACTCCCAAATGTCGCTGGAGATAATGGGGCTGTTCCAGGAACTCAACGGGCGCGGGAAAACGATNGTCATGGTAACGCACGAGCCTGAGTTCGCCGCGTATACCAGGCGCATAATCACGCTCCGCGACGGGATGCTGGTTTCGGACGTNGGGGGCGAGGGCAGGGACGCGCGGGAGGAACTGGCCCGCTGGAAAAAGGACAACTCGCTTCTGGCGGACGGCAATGCCCCCGCCCTTAAAGGGGAAAGCGCATGAACCTGGTGCAATTGCTGCAAACGTGCCTGCGGTCGATTTTCCGCAACCGCATGAGAAGCCTTCTGACCTCGCTTGGGATAATCATCGGCGTGGGATCCGTCATCGTGATGGTCGCGCTGGGCGAGGGTTCCAGGCGCGTAATCGAGGAGGCGATTACCGACATGGGAACCAACCTTCTGCAGGTGGTTCCGGTGCGCCGGGTAAACCGCGCCGGGCAGCAGGTCTTTCTGCGGGCGAACGCCTTCACGCTTAGGGACGTCGACAAGCTCCGGGAGGAGTCCAGCTTCGCCATGGCGATCTCCGGGGTGGTCAGCTCCAGCTTTAACGTGGTCGGCCGGGAGGGGAACGCGCAGGTTCAGGTGATGGGGGTGGAGCCTGATTTCGCCGTCTCCAGGAATTTCAGGATCGAGTCCGGGGTTTTCTTTGACTACGAGGATCTTGTCTTTCGAAACAGGGTCGCGGTTCTTGGCCGCACCACGGCGGGAAACCTTTTCGGCGATCCCCGGGACGCGCTGTACCAGACGATCCGCATAGGCACGAACCACTTTGTCGTGATCGGGCTTTTGGAACCCCGGGGGGGGGGATTCGGCGGGCTGGATCAGGACGACATAATACTGGTTCCGCTGGACACGGCGATGACCCGGCTTAACAATTCCCGCAACGTAAACATGATAGTTATGAGCGTGGTAGACCAGCGTTTCATGGCCGCCGCCGAAAACGAGACCAGGATGATCCTGGCCGAATCGCGCGGCATAGCCGATCCGGCCAACGCGGACTTCGACATCATGAACCAGGCGGAGATGATCGACATGGCCTCGGCGACCTCCAGGACGCTGACGACGCTGCTGGCGGCGATTGCCGGGGTTTCGCTTTTGGTCGGGGGAATCGGGATTATGAACATAATGCTTGTCTCCGTCACCGAGCGCACCCGCGAGATCGGCATACGCATGGCCGTTGGCGGCCGCAAGCGCGACATACTGTTTCAGTTCCTGGCCGAGTCTGTAATCCTTAGCCTTATGGGCGGTCTGCTGGGAATCGGCCTCGCCTTTCTCGCAAGCCACGCGCTTTCGTCCGCGGGCGTTCCCACCGCGATCAGCCCCCTGGTCGTTGCCGGTTCCGCAGTCTTCGCCGCAATCGTGGGCGTGGTCTTCGGCTACTACCCGGCGCTAAAGGCCGCGCGGCTGTATCCGATTGACGCCTTGCGTTACGAATAGGGGAGGGGGATGCTTTTGTTTGAAAATTTCCCCCTTCCATTGTAATTATACCCCCCTCCCCCCCATGGCAAATCCAAAGTAATGTGTTGACAGGCATCGTGCCCAATGGTACGATGCTTGACGATGAAATTGCTGTGCATAAAAACTGCGCGTCACAAACTGCTATGCTGGGGACGATGGCAGGCCATCCTCCTACAGCGAACCCGTGCATTTATTTAATAGCCGTCGTGTTTTATTTGGAACAGGCCTCTGACCTTTAGTGCTTGTGCGCCCGTGGTGTGTATTTTTCCGCGCGGATTGCAAATCATTTTAAAGGTAAACCCAAAATGGCGTTTCGCCTTAGGCAGGGCGGGACGCCGCAGAAGGAGCGTGCCATGAAAATTTTCGGGAACGGCGTTTTTGCCGTCGCTCTAATGCTGGCGCTTGTCGGCTGTCGCCAGCCGCCCTCCGTCGAGGTTCCTGTCGTGACCGGCGTTACGGTGTCCAGGATAGCCGGAACCCCGCTTTCCGGGGAATCCGCCGCCACGGTTCAAAGGGGGGGAACCGCGTACTTTGCTGCCGTCGTCGAAGGGACGCATCTGCCTCCGCAGTCCGTCAACTGGTATATTGCCGACGGCGGCCGGCTCAGGGGAACCGGGATTAGCGCCGCCGGCGTTCTTCGCGTGGACGCCGGCGAGACCTTGGACAGGCTTACGGTAGGGGCAAGATCCACTTTCGATATTCGCCGCTTCGGCCACATTACCGTTTACCTGGAAGGCGAAATCGCGAATCAGGATCGGCTAGCCCGTCCGCAAATCGAGTTGGAAGGCTCGGTGCTGGTCTGGGATGGGATCCCCGGGGCGGGGGGGTACAGCCTTCGCATTGATGGGATCGAGGTTCCCGGCGGCGACCTTGGGCGCAACGCGAGAAGTTTCGATCTTGCAGATCTTCCCCTTCCTGTGGGCGAGCACTCGGTTACGCTGGTCGCCCTTGGCGTTCCCGGACAAAGCCTGGATTCCCCGGAAAGCAATACTGTGATTTTTTCCGTGACGGGCGAAGCGCAGCCCGGGGTTCCGCGTCTGGACGCGCCGGTTATCACGCTTTACGAGACGACGGTATCGTGGGACGGGATCCCCGGGGCGGGGGGGTACAGCCTTCGCGTCGGCGGATTCGAGGTTCCTGGCGGCGATCTTGGGTCTGGGGTGACAAGCTTCGATCTTGCCGGATTGGGCCTTCCGTTCGGCACCCACTCGGTTACGCTGGTGGCCCTTGGCGTTCCGGGGGAAAGCCTGAATTCCCCGGCGAGCGACCCGGCTATCTTTAGGGTAATTTTCCAGGGGAACTTTTCCATAGACCCGCCCGACTTTCCCCCGCCCGGTGGCGGCATCGATACCGACATCGTCGGCCCGGTGATTAGCCTGTTGGACGGCACGGTGGAAACCATCCAGGTGAGCAACCCTGGGGCGTTCGATCCGGGCAGCATCAAATGGTTTTTTGCGGGTCTTCAAATCGAGAGGGATCAGTCAAAGGGAAGCCATGTCTCCGGCGACTTCGGGGAAATCCTTGTCCTGGGCTCAAGGATCCATGGCGAGCTGCTTAGCCCGGGGGCGTACTTTTTGACGGTGGAGGTTACCGTTGGCGGCGAACCGCGCAGTAGGCGCGTTTCCTTTACGGTAACGATGTGACGGCATTATGGAGGGACGAGACATGAAAAATATTCGACCGAAAAACGGTACGGCAATACTGGCTCTTTTGCTCGCGGCAACCGGCCTCTTGGTTCTTTCGGGGTGCCGAAACCCGCTCAGCCCGCCTAGGGAGGCGGCGATCGCCGAGCGCGGCGTGGGAACCCTTTCGCTTACCATTGGCGGCTCGGGTGGCGCGGCGCGGACCATCGCGCCGGTCTGGCCGGGCGACGGCAGCCTAAGGCTCGATCTTGGCTTTGCTCCTTCCTATGGTTGCACCGGAGGCAACGAGGCGTTTTCCGTGCCGGACTGGAACCAAGGCGATCCTGTCGAGCTGTACGCGGGACGATGGGACTTGGCCGTTCGCGCGTTCAGGGTTGACGGTGGCGTCGCCACTAAAATCGCCGAGGGTTCCCGGCTGGGCATACCGGTGGAACCTGGGGCGGGCACCAACATCACTGTCGCCCTTAGCCCGATTAGGGATGGCAACGGAACCTTCATCTGGGAGATTACCATCCTGGATGGCTTCGAAATTAGCGCCGGGGAATCCACCCTGGCAATTACCCCAGTCGGCGGGGGGACCTGGTCGCACAGCGGCGCCTTTAGCGCCACGGGAACCATGTCGATACCCGCCGGCGTGTACCGCGTGGTCTTTACCCTGGCCTGCGCCAATGGCGAAAGGGAAAACGCGGTTATAAGGGAGCTCCTGCACGTATACGGGAACATGACGAGCGCCTTTGCCGAGACCCTTGGGGAACTGCATTTCCCCACCTCGCTGCTTAGCATAATCCTTAACGCGATTAACAACCCCGTCCATGGAACCATACAGGCCAGCCTTTACGCGGCGGGGGTAAGGGCGGGACACTTCCCGCTTCTGGGCATCAACGGCGTCGAGGATCTTGGCGATACGGATTTCCATGGCTTTCTTGGGCGGTTCGACTCGCTGGTCGCCGGCCCGATTCGCGGGGAGGATCTGGCGAACCTGGTCGACGCCGCTTTGGTGGCGGAGCTCGCGGATCGCGATCGCGTTTACGCCAACCGGGATCATGCTGAGACGAGCATCCGTGGCCTGGTGGCCAACGGCGATCCTGCCGGCGTGTCGTTCGCATGGGCGGGCACCAGGAGCGTAACCGTGGCCGTGGCCGGTTTCGTCGTCACGATTGGCTTTAACACCGACGTCTATGACCACATGGTAACGTTTGACCCCAACGGTGGTGGTGGCGGCCAGGGCCATATCCTGGCGTATTCCGGCCAGGCGGTGACGCTTCCAGGCTCGCCGGGTAAAGGGTTCGATTATCTCTTTACCGGCTGGAACACCCAGGCCAACGGAGGGGGAAGGCAGCACCTTGGCGGTTCCCCGTTCACCGTCACCGGCGACGTTACTTTGTTCGCCGTATGGACGTTGGCGACCGGCGACACGATCCAGGTAATCCTTGCTTCGGGTGTCGGTTCCGTTGCCGACATTCCCCTGACGTCCGTACCGCCCGGCACGGAGATAATCCTTCCCCCCCTCCCCGGCGAGTTTGCCAACCCCGGCCATTTCTTTACCGGCTGGAGCGCCGGCGGCGCGGTGGGGTTGTTCCCCGTGGGATCCACGTTCGCCGTTACCGGCCCCGGATCGCCGGTCGTCCTGTCCGCCCAATGGGAGGCGATCGTTGGCGACGCGCCCCTGACTTGCACGGTAAGGATCGAGCCCAACGTCGAGGGCGCGGGCGTCGCGATTGTCATGTCCGTACCCCAGGGCACGACCATAACGCTTCCACATGGCGGGTTTGCCAGGGAATGGTACGACCTGCTTCCCCGCTGGTACATCCAGGCCGCCGGCGGAACTGGCCATGGTTTTGGCGAAAGCGTCCTTGTCGACGGGGACATAACCCTGTACGCGAGGTGGCACAGGCCGGGGTTCACGGTATCGTTTGACGTGGCCGGCGGCTCGACGGTTCCCGGCCTGGAGGGAGGGGGGACTGGCACCCGCAATGTGCTCAGAGGTAAGACCATAGATCTTCCAGTGCTTGAAAGGGCCAACTATACGTTCGTTGGTTGGAGCACCGAAATCGACGGCGAAAGAATACACCTTGGGCTTTCCCCGTTTCTTGTCGTCAGGGACACCCGCCTGCAGGCCGAATGGGAGCCCGGCGATCCGGAAGTTTTCACCGTGACTTTTGCGCCAAACGGCGGTGCGGGGGACGATATTGTGACGATCGCGGTTGCCGGCACGACCATAACGCTTCCGGGCGGCGGGTTTACCAAGGCCGATCACGCCTTTGTCGGCTGGCGCTACGGGACCCCCGACGGGCTTTTGCACGTTGGGCTCGCCCCGTTCACCGTCTCGCGGGACGCCAGGCTGTACGCCTCATGGATACCTGCGCCCGCCGGATCCGCGCCCCCGGCCACTTTCACCGTAACGTTTAGGCCAAACCACGCGGACGCGGCGGGAGAGGCGTTCTCGCTGGTGCCCGTGCCCCAGGGCACGACCATAACGCTTCCGAGTGCCGGGTTTACCAAGCACCAGCATTTCCTGTACGGCTGGGCCAGGGCCGCCGTCGGGGTAGGCGGCGCGCGCGACTACGCCTTAAACGCCCAGTTTGACGTTGCCGGGGACGTGGACTTGTTTGCGGTCTGGCGCTTTGCCACGGTGGAGAACGTTGCGGTAAGCCCTGCCCTGGTCACGGTGGCGAGGGGCGAAACGCGGCAGTTTACCGCCCAGGTCACGGGGCAAGGGAGCCCGCCGCAGGATGTTAACTGGACGCTTTCGGGCACGGTCTCTCCAGGCACGGGCATTGATCCGTCTTCCGGGCTGCTTACCGTAGCGGCAGGACAGACGCCTGGCAACGGCATTTTTATCGTGCGCGCGGTATCGCCGCATAACCAGGATGTGGTTGGAACCGCCCCGGTAAACGTTCCGGAGCCCACGGTAACCGGCGTGAAGGTGATTCCCCGCGTCTTTCCGGCGCAGGCCCAAAGGGGCGGAAGCGTGGAATTTGACCTGGAGATTACCGGGCCTGGTCATCCGGGCGCGGGGGGGGCCCTGGTTGAATGGTCGGTCGTTTCAAGGGGCGAAGGTTACCCTGCGATATTCGACGGCACGACCGTCACTGGCACGAACCTGGGCGGAACGCTTGCCATAGCGCCGTCGCCAAACCAGGCGCTGGGGTACGTTGACGTGCAGGCCAGGGTCACTAACTGGATCGCCGCGCCCGGGGGGAACGCCACCGGAATCCAGAACGCCAGGATAATGCCGCCCACGGGCTTTATGGTACAGATAGGCGGCTTCACCGTTACCCCTGTCCCTGTTGAAAGGGGCGAGGGCCATCAGTTTACCGTTGCGGTTACCGGGGGGCAAGGATATCCGGGCGACGGTGTCGTATGGACTGTCTCGGGGGCTACGAAGCCCGGAACCTCCGTGGACGCGAGCAACTGGTTCAACCTGGCCGGAACCGAGCCCTACAATAACCAGGCCGGCAACATTATCACCTTGCGCTCGTTTTCTGTCTGCAACCCCGAAATTTTCGGTACCGTCGAGGTAAGAATGGTTGGGCGTATGCATCTGGGCAGCTGGAGAAGGGTCACCGCCGGCGTCGATCACACCATGGGTATAACCTGGGAAAACAGGCTGTATACCTGGGGAAACCAAACCAATGGCGGGCAGCTTGGCCATCTTGATCCCGATGCGGCTATTGCCGGCTCGCCGGCGGTAACCAGTCCTAGGCGAGTGGGCGACCACTTCTGGCGTTATGCCAGCGGGGGATGGGGGCATACCACCGGCATCAGGATGGACGGCACGCTCTGGGAATGGGGCAGGTGGCATGGCTTCCATGGCGCCGATCCTGTCCCTGGGCACAACGTGCCCACCCAGGTGCGGATTGCCGGCGCCGCCGAAGGGGACTATGCCACCGGCTGGGTATACCTTGTCGCCGGCCACGGCCACAACCTGGCCATCCGGCAGGGCCCCAGCGGGGAGCGCTGGCTGTATGGCTGGGGCAATTCCAGGGAAGGCAGGCTTGGCCTTGGGACGCCCATGACCGGAAATAATACGGTTGTCCGCCACCCGACCAGGGTGCCTGTCGGGGATGACTGGGATTCCGTTTCCACGGGCATGTGGCATTCCGCCGGCCTTAGGGACGGGATCATGTACGTATGGGGAAGGAATACGCGGGGGCAGCTTGGTCCCGGCGGCGAGTCGAACGTTCCCCGGCGGCTGGATACAGGCGACTGGCCCGCGCGGTGGAGGGCGGTAGCCGTGGGGGGAAACATCGGCAATACTTCCGGTTTTACGGTTGCCCTCTGTCATGAGTACGGCCATATGTATGTCTGGGGATCGAATAACGACGGCGCTCTGGGCCCCTTTGACGATGATTTTGGCGTTATTTCAAATACCCCCAGAAGGGTACGGATAAACGGGGCGGACCACGAATGGGAATCCGTGCACCTGAACGGTACCAGGCACGTAATTGCCATCGACACGGACGGCGTTCTCTGGACCTGGGGACGTAACTACCATGGGGCAATTGGGGACGGGCCTGTGGCCGGGGGAGGCACCCCTACGGGAACCGGAACCAACGCGATCCGGGCGACCCCTTTCAGGATAGAGGCGACCGGAGGCCGGACATGGGATTTTTCCCTCGGCAGCGGTTCGGCCAGCATGGCCATCGACAACATGGGTTATTTATGGGCCTGGGGACACAACAACCCGCATGGCCAGCTCGGTCTTGGGGACACTGTGAACAGGCTGGTTCCAACGCAGGTTCCGGACTGATCTTTGGGGATCCGTAGTGCACACAGGAGGACTTGCATGAACAGAACATTGAGAACAATCGCGCCTTGCGCCGTTCCGATAGCCTTTGTGGCAGTCGCCGTGGCGCTCGCCGGGTGCTACAGCCGGATACTTCCGGAACCGTCGCAGGACAGGCTGGCCGTCGCCGGCGCGCCCAACACCAGGGATCTTGGCGGGCTTCCCGGCCACGAAGGCAGGGCGGTCAGGCGGGGCCTGCTTGTTCGTTCCGGCGAACTGGACAGGCTTACGCCCAGGGGGCAGGATTTCCTGTTCGGCGGCGGCCAAATGGGAATCGAAACCGTTGTGGACTTTCGCTGCGCCGCCTTGCGCCTGGACTTTGCGGAGGGGGAAGTCTCCGGTACTTCCAGCGAGCGCAGCCGCGCGCCGGGCAGGATGCCGGACGGCGTGCTGTGGCCGGGGGACACCGGGATTCCCGAGGGCGTGGCCCTGGATGACATCATCTGGAGACGAGACATCGACTTCGACCACGTCGTGCGCGACGTGCTTCAGTGGTACAGGAATCTCGTGACGAACCACAGGGCGCAGTACCTGGAGTTTTTCAGGGCACTGCTGGCCGCCGACGGCCCGGTGCTGTTTCATTGTTCCACCGGGAAGGACAGGGCCGGCGTGGCCGCCGCGCTTCTGCTTATGGCTCTGGGCGTGTCGGACGAGGACATCGTCGCGGACTACATGCTCTCGAAGGGGCTGCTGCACGAGAAGCTTTTCCCGGTGGTGCCGTTCGTCCGGGGCGAAATGGCGCGGGACATGCACGGGAAAAGGCTGGACGCGCTGTTTCTTGTCCGGGGAACCCCGGACGAGGCCGCCCGGGTTCAGGAGGGCCTAAGGAGGGAGGCCGAGCGGGGGATCCTGCGCCGGCATATGCAGGGCGTGTTCTCCGGGATTATGTCCGGGGATCCGGGGATGTCCCCTGGGCTGGCCGTCGAGCGGGCGAAAGAGGAGATGGCCAGGCTACTGGCCGGCCTTGAAGACGAGCAGGATCTCCGGGACGCCATCGACCTGGCGTTCGAGGGCTCCGTGGATTGGATGCGCGAGCTTGGGGGGATCCCCGGGGACGATTTCGACGGCTGGGTCCGGGATTTTGCCTGGAACGCCGGCAACAAAATCCAGCCCCTTCTTTCGGTGTTCCCCCAGTGGATCGAGGCGGCCCTTGACGAGGTGCGGGTCTCGTTTGGCGGCATCGAGGGTTTCCTGGATGGGCTCGGGGACGACGCCGTGGCAAGGCTGAGGGAACTGTACCTGGAGCCCGGCCTTTAAGGCAAAGGAGCGTAAGATGAAAAAACTACTGGCGTTTGTTTTTGCCGCGTCGCTTTTTGCCGCGCCGGCCCTTGCCCTGGATTTTCTGCCGGGCATCTCTTTAAGCGCCGGCGGCGGCGGAATCTTCAACACGCACTGGCGCGACGGAGTCCTTCACGGCCAGTTCCGGGACTACGAGGTTCGCGGTATCGGCGGCCCCGGCGAGCATACCTGGCACGCGATGCGGCGGGGGCTGTTCAACACCCGCGATCTTGTCGCCGGCGGCGGGGTCTACGGGTTTTTCGACGCGACCCTGGCCACCCTGGGGGTGGGGATCGTGTTCAACGGCGTCGGCCGTTACCTGGACGTGCCGGATCTGTCCGACACGGTCAGCCCCTCGCTTGCCGGCGAGGAGCTTCTGAGCTTCGGCGTGACGCACCTGATCCTGTCGCTGATGCTTCGCTACCCCTTCGATCTGCACGAGCGGTGGATCCTTTTCCCGACGCTTGGAATCGACGGCCAAATAGCCCTTGGCGACTTCGGCGGCGACATGCGGCCCCATCTTCAGCAAGTGGCGAACCTGGGCTACGAGGTCCCGACCCTGGGCGAGTTCTGGAACTCCATTTGGCTAAGGTTCGGCGTCGGCGCGGATTTCGCCCTTCGCGGAAACCTGTTCCTTCGCGGGGAACTGCTTTACGGCTTCAGGCTGAACGGCCCCCACGACGCCGGTTACTGGGAGCGGGGCGTGTCGAACGGCCTGAACGTAAGGATCGGGGTAGGATACACGTTCCTGGGGCATGTGCTACAATGATGTAATGATACCCAAAGTAACGGCGCTGGCGTTTTGCCTGGCCGGGCTTGCGTGTTTCGGTCTTTCCGCCGAAACCATCAGCCTGGAACAGGTTCGGACGCTGGCCCTGGCGAACTCGCGAAGCCTTGCCAGGCACAACCTTGCCCTTCGCGGCACCGTGCTAGACGAGCGGGCGCGTGTGTTCTCGAACCTTCCGTCACTGTCCCTGGGGGCCAGCGCCTCGATGGGCCTGTGGAACCCCGTGCGCGCCGAGCCCGCCCCAAACCCCCTGGACACGCTTAGCGCCGGGGCGAGTTTCAGCGTTTCCCAGAGGATTTTCGAGGGGGGAAGAACCTCGATCCAAAGGGCGATTAACGAAATCGCGTCGGAAAGCGCCAGACAGGACGCGCTGGCGGAATTCTTCAGCGTGCTGGATTCGGCGGACAACGCCTTCTACGCCGTGCTGGAGGCCGAGGCGACGCTGGAGGCCGAGGAGGCCTCGCTGCAGGTCGCGCTCGCCGGCCTTGCCATCGCGGAGATTCGGCTTGCCACTGGGATGATCAACCAGGGCGAGTTCCTGCGGGCGATGGCGGACAAGGTTGCCAGGGAAAACTCCCGCAACCAGGCGCGACGCAACCTGTCCCTGGCCAACGCCAGGCTCCGCTCGCTTGTCGGCGTAGGCTCCCTTCCCCCGCTTGATCCCATCGATTTTTCCGGGTACGAGGAACTGATCCTTAGGCTTGGCAACATCACCGACGACGAGGCGGACGCCTTGTACGACGAATTCTGGCGGCTGCTTGTCGGCTCGAACCCCGCGCTGGCGCAGGCCGCGCTTTCCACTAGGCGGGCGGAGCAAAACCTTAGCATGGCAAGGCGGGCCTACTCGCCCACCGTCGGCGCGTCGTTTTCCACCGGCCTTAACTTTTACCCTGAGTTCGGGGTTAGGGGGGGGCTTTCGCTAAGCGCGAGCATCCCCATCGACTTCTGGGTTATCGCAAACAACGTTGAAAGAAGCAGGCTCGCCCGCGACGCCTCGATGCTGGACTACATAAGCGCCGGCGCCAACCTTGAGCTTGAGCTGCAAAGCGCCCTGCTGAACGTTTTCGCGTTCGCCGGATCGGTTCTGCACTCCCGCCTTAGCCTGGGCTACGCGGAAAGGCATTTTCAGTTTGTCGAGGAACGGTACAGGCTTTTCCAAAGCTCGATCGCCGAACTCAGCGAGGCTTCCACCCTGCTTATAAACAGCCGCAACAACCATATCCGGGCAAGCTACGGGTTTCTGCAGGGGCTTTCCAGGCTCCGTTCGCTGGGGGCCATTGACGACACCGAAAGATTGATAGAAATCTTAATGCCATAGGGGACGAACGATGCTGCAACTTGCCGTGTTTCTGGGAAACCCGGGCCGACAATACGAACGCAACCGGCACAACGCCGGCTGGCTTCTCGCCGACGCCCTGCCTTTTTCCCCGTCGCTTTCCTGGCAGAAAAAGTACAGGGGGCTGTACGCCGCCAGGGACGGGCTTCACTTTCTGAAACCCCAGACCTTCATGAACCTTTCCGGGGAATCGGCTCTGGCCGTGGCGACGTTTTTCAAAATCAAGCCCGAGCAGATTATAGTCGTGCACGACGAAATCGAGCTTAACCCCGGAACCCTCTCCCTTAAATTCTCAGGCGGCCTTGGCGGGCACAACGGCCTGCGTTCGATGAAGGCCTGTTTCGGCACCGCCGACTTCTGGCGGCTGCGGATCGGCGTGGGCAGGCCGGACGGCCGGGCTCCCGGCGCGGGCGGTAGCATCGAAAGCAGCAGGGAGGCCGGCATAGCCGCGTGGGTGCTCTCGGATTTCTCCGGGGACGAAACCCGCGGGCTTGCCCCCGTGTTCGGCGCCGGGGCGGAATTGCTGGAACGGGCGTTCGCCGACGGCCCGGAAACTCTGTTGCCGGAATGGGCAAAGAAAAATTGCCTTGCGGTGCCGGCGGATGTACTGGAAGGAACATAGACTGTTGAATTATCCGTGCCGCCCTGCTCAGGTGGGGGATCCTGTCCAGAAGTTCGCGCCGACTGTATATCGGCGCCTTACGCCGCCGCGCCAGCGCCGCTAAACTGGGGCTTTTCCCCGGTTTAGCGCGAGCCGGCGATGCCGGCTATTCGGCTGTGTCCTAATCGGCCAGTGGCATGGCGAACGGCGCTATGGTCAGGGCGCCGTCCATTAGGAACAGGAACTCGTTGCTGGTTGTCAAATCGCCCGTCCTTGAGAAC
>WQRP01000028.1 GCA_009786675.1 Treponema sp.
CCCATTCCGAACTGTGGAACAACAGGCCCCACGCCCATGTCTGGCGCACCGCCGGTACGTCTGCCGCGCCGCGTACCTACATGGGACCGCTTGCCAACAGCATGGGTCTTGACCACCCCGGCATGGCGCTTGAGTACTCCGGGGGAGGGGGTGTGTTTGGAAGGCTCCACGGTACATGGTCGGTTTACGGGGACGACATGGTTCACTACGGCAGGAACGACGGTTACGGCATTACGGGGTTGGGCACAGGTTCCGAAGCTACTAGGCTTGCTTCAAGAACGGTTGTGGCAACATCTCCTGGCTTAGCGGTAGGAGCCATGATCACTTCTCCCGGCGATCCCTTTGTAACGCCAGACATTAGCATGTTTGGCGGCGGCGGCGTGCCCAACATCGCGTTTGTGCATCAGTGGGACGGGAACGAAAGCGTGATGTTTAGGTCCGATCTAAATTCGCAGGTGCCGTTGACAAGTACGCCTTTGGCTAGCCCTCTGGATACCCATGCTCCTGCTTCCGGAAACCACGCCGGCCAAACCGAGGCGGGAATCGTAAACTTCCCGTTTGTCATTGGGTTCAGCGGCGGACCGACCCCTCGCTGGCAGAACATCCGTACCGCCAGTGCCGCGACCAGTACAGCCTCGGTTGGCGATCCCGGAGTACTTTACACAGCCGCCTTCGACAGATGGAGAAGGAGCCTCGTGTTTGTCACAAGACAGGGCACGACCAATACAATGGTAATCATCGATGGGCCCACCGGTTTTGATATTCCAACCGGGCCTGCTGATGCCGGTCTTCCTTCCGGTAATATTCCAAGGGTCACCGGCGGTGTAACCAATTCGTCCAACGCCGGCGAATTCAGCGCGGTGGGTTTTGACGGCACCGGCCCGATTGTGGCCTACTTTGCGAACAACACCGTGCGGATAGCCTTTGGAAACGGTACTGCGCCCGCTGCCGGATCCTGGACTAGGCGTTACGCTCTGTCAACTGGTCATGGCCTGCGCTTTGGTTCCGGCACCTACATCAGCATGGCGGTTGACAGGACCGGCGGCATACACCTTGCCTTCTTTAACACCAGGTACGGCGCATTGGTTTACGCACACGCCGCCAGCAGGGATGCCGCGATTAACGGCGGTTTTACCGCCGTGGTCGTGGACACTATGGAAGACGTAGGCACCTGGACTGACATTTCGGTTGACCACTGGGGCAACCCCTGGATTGTCTACGGCTACCAGGGCCGCGAGAACAACTTCGACGGTGTTCGTATGGCATACCGTAGCCGCGCTTCCGCCGGTGTCGCCAACATGGGCGGTACCAACGTGCTGTTTACCCGGCCCAATACCTGCCGTGTTACCGGTGGCGATATAACCGGTTGGGAAGCCGTGTCGATGGCGGCGCCTTTCAGGATCGCAAGCGACCGCCTCAACATCGAGGCCTGGCCGCCCAACAGGCGCGACCTTACTGTCGGGGTCACTGACACCGCCGGCATTCAGACAATGGATGCCTCGCAAAGGCCCGGTGGGGGAGGAACGCAGGGAAGGGCTTGGGGCGCTGCGATAGGCTATGCCAGCGGTGTCGGCGATAACAGATTCCGCATCGGGTATTTCTTCTGGCCGACGTTCTCGGCGGTGGAATAGTGGTAGTTAATACGGGTAATTACAGGTTACCCGTATTTCCGCCGGGGTGCGAAATAGTATATTTCGGCGTCGCGTCGGAACGGATGTTTACCGAAATTTGGTTAGGGGGATGGCGATGGCAAAGAGAGTGGGAACAAACCGGCTTCACTATTGTCGGCTTTAAGGTAAAGCGGTTCGCCGTGCCGGACGGTGAATGGGCGCGTATGGTATAATGGCGTTGACGGGTCTGTACCTCGAAAGGCCGCCCCTTTATGTGGTCGATTTTCGGGCGGTGCTTGAAGGTGCATGTGGGAATTATAAGTCAGCGACGCGGGGGGCGTATGCATGTTATAAGAACACCTGGTTTCCGCCGTCTTTCATTGTTTTCATATGTTTCCGGCGTTTTTCGTCGGGGGCCGGGGAGGCCGCCGCCCTAAAAAACGCTTGACACTGGCCTGGATCTGCCTGAAACTTTAATTATAGGTAGGGGTTGTGGATGTTGGTTGGAAGGACGTGCTTGTTTTAAAAGCGTAGCGGCGCGGGTGGTTTTGCGAATTGCCGGTTGCAAAGGGGTTGCCATAACCCAAGTGCCGCAAGACGCCGTTGCCCGGGGTCGTGTTTTCGGACGCCGCGATTTTGGATCCCCGTAACATGGGGCCGCCCACGATTTCCGATGCAGCATAAGCCGCTGACGTGGTCCGGGCGGCGTTTTTCCGGGCCTCGGCGGGCCGGGCGTTCGCGGGAATTTAGTTAGGGGGCATTCGTTATGGGTAAAAAAAGGCGGCCGGGAAACGGGGCAAAAGGGAACGGCAATGGAAAGCGCCGGAAGACCCTTCCCTTCGCCGGTCTCTTGCCGAAAAATCTTTCGCGTGGGAATCTCGGGCGCGCCGTCGCAATCGGCTGCGCCGTCCTGGGGTTGGTCGGGCTGGCCCTGTTCCTTGCCCGCCCAAGGATGCTGTGGTACGTTGACGAGGATCTTACCGCCGCGTGGAACAGGTTCCTAAGGGATTCCGACGCCCCGGTTTCCCGCTTCGAGGTTCGCGCCCGCGTCGGCGACTCCCCCTTTCCGGAGGGCAGGTTCGGCTTTACCGTTAGCACCTCGGGCCCCCGGGGGGATCCTGTTCCGGGGACCCCCATCGCCATCTACCCGAACCTTAACCGCGACAGGAGCTTTCGGGGCTGGCAGGTGCTGGCCCTGGATCCCTGGATGGTCTTCCGCCGGCATTACGTGCCGGAGCCCGGCCGCGCAATCCTGAACAGCGCCGGCGACCGGGGCAGCCTGCTTCTTGCCGGCAACGATCCCCGGGCGGTGCGGGCCTGGACCAGCCAGCTTTTGCAGGAAAGTCCGGGCGTTTTCAGGCCCGGCGAGGATCTGTGGCGGGAAACCGGCGAGAACCTGGTGCGGGACTATCCGTTCCAGAGCGGGGCGTCCTCCTTCGCCTGGATACAGACCTGGCCGCTGCTTTTCCGCGATGGCGACTCGTTCCTTTACGCCCCCCTAAGCCAGGCCAGGGCCTTCGCCCACACCGCCCGCCACAGCGCGGGAATTCTGGACGCCACCACCTTTCCCGAGCCCCCCGGCTGGAACAGCTTTGGCCTGCAGGCCGAGATGCTGTGGGCCAGGACGCACGGGAACGAAAGGCGGGTCGCGGAGACCGAGCGGTGGCTTGGTACCGCGGCCACGCAGACCCTTATAGCGGACGAGTTCGAGTGGATACCGGCGCACCCCTCGGGAACGCCTTTCAACACGATATCGTGGCGGTCGCAGATGGCCTGGCTGCGAAGCTCGTATGTCTGGAGGGGAATGGAGGGAGTCTATGCCTACTAGAACCGGATTGCCGCTTTTGGCCGTTTTTGCGGCCGGGCTTTTGGCCGCGCTTCCCGCGCACGCCGGGGGCGGAAGGGAGATTATTACCCACCGGGCGGACGGCACCGACATATGGCAGACGGAATTCGACGTCCGGGATCTGAGCCCGGGCACCTGGAACATAATCATCAACGCGACGGACACGGCGGGCAACGTCGGGGTTTCCGGGCCCTTCAACCTTAGGATCGATCCCATGTCGGGCCTGCCTGGTACGCGCATCGTTTACCCGGCCCCGGAGCAGGTCGTCCGCGGCGACGTGAACGTCGTGGGGGTTACCCACGCCCCCTTCGGCGTAAGGCGGATATACGCCAGAATCAACGACGGGGATTTCTTTCCGGTGGACGGCCGGGAATTCTGGCACCTTAACGTCCCGGTCGGCGGGCTGCCGGACGGCAGGCACAGCGTCTTCGCCAAGGTGTCGGACCTGGACGGGCTTGAGGGCGCCGTTTCCAGGATCGACTTCGTCGTGGACACCGCCCCCCCGTCGATCGGGCTTACCAGCCACGAGGTCGGCGACCTTGTCTCCGGCAGGGTGCGGATCCGGGGAACGGCGGACGACGCCAACGGGATCCGTGCCCTGTTCCTTAGCCGGGACGGCGAGAACTTTGCCCCCCTTGCCCACTCGGGATCCAGGCGCGCCACGGCCAGGGACTTCGGCTTTACGATAAACACCAGGAACTACGACGACGGGCCGATTGTGTACTTCGTCATGGCGGTGGACGGCACGGGCGACCGGACGGTGGAGCCCTTCCTCTTTTTCGTGAACAACGTTCCCCCGGATGTTGAAATCCTTTCGCCGGCCCCCGGCGACAATTCCTTCGGCCTTACCCAGGTTTCCGGCCGCGTCCTGGCCCTTGCCGGCCTGGACGAGTTCTTTTTCGAGTGGGCCGGCCGTAGGGAGGATATTCCCCTGCTGCCCGGGGATCCGTTCTGGACGGTGAACGTGCCGGTGGAGGGCCGGGGCGGCAATTTCCGGGTCACGGCGGTCGACCGCGCCGGCAACGTCGCCAGGCGGACGATCCAGCTTCGGGACCGCCGTCCGGTCGCGGCCCCCCTGGTGCTGGTCGATTACCCGGCGTTTTCGGGCAGGACGCGGCTGGCCTACGACCAGCCGATTTACGGCCGGGTCTCCGACGGCTTTTTCCCCAGTGCCGTGCTTCTTGAGTCCGGATGGCTCGACGCGACCGGCTCCCTTGTCCCGGCCCAGCCGGGCTTCCGCATAGACCCCCACCTGATCCCCCCCGGCCGCCACAACCTGGTGCTAAGGGCGATCGACGAGGACGGGCTTTTGGGGCCCGCCCTGACCCTGCGAACGGACAGGCCGCCGCCGCCGGTTGACGCTTACGGGAACCCGGAATTCGTCCTGCCCGCGCTTTCGCGTATAAGGTTCGAAAGCCCCGCCGGGTACTGGCCGGACTCGCATCCCTGGGTCGGCGACTCCGTCACGATCGGCGGTTTCGTCGAGGGCTACGCCCCCGGGGATCTCCTTGAGTACCGCCTGCACCGGGACGAGCCCTGGAGGCGCGTCGCCCTGGGGGAACCCGACGAGTACGGGGAGCCCAGGGGGGGGGCCTTTTCCGTCACGGTAAGCCTTGCCGGCCTGCCGGAGGGCCACGTCCCCCTTGAATTCCGCACGGTCAGGCGGGGGGCCGGGGCCTTCCCGGTGTTCCTGCCGGTGAACAGGTTCGTTGGCCTGCCGGAGGTATCGTTCATATCCCCCGCCAGGGAATTCGGCGCGATCCACGGGACGGTGACCACGACCGGCGCGGTGCGTTCCGCGGTTCCCATCGTCGGGATAAGCTACTCGGTGGACGGCGGCGACGAGTTCGTCCCGCTGGACTTTACGGCCAGGGCTGGGACGGCGATGTTCGGTTTCGCCGCCAACTACTCGCTTTTGTACCACGGCGGGCTCGACCTTGTCGTCAGGGTCGTCGACCGCGCCGGGAACGTGGTCCTGGCGAGCCCGGCCTTCGACTTCGACGACTCGGACGACCTGCCCGTGCTGATCCTGAATTCCCCGGTCCCCGGCCAGCTCGTCACCCGCGACTTCGAGATCTCGGGCCTGGCCTACGACGACGACGGCGTCCGGGCCGTGTACTGGCGAATACTTCTGCCCGGGGTTCCCTGGGAAACCAGGGACGAAATCCTGGAACGCGCGTCCCTGGAACCCGAGGAAGAGGGGTTCGTCGGCTTTAACAGGGTGGAGACGGCCCAGAACTTCCTGGTGCAGATCGGCATGGATCTGGTGGCCGACGGCCTTAACGTCCTGGAGATCTTCGCCGTGGACATCTTCGGCACCGCCGGGGATCTTACAAGGGTCGCCTTCAGGGCGAGCGTCTCCGCGCCGGAGACGGTGGTGCTGGAGCCGGCCATGGAGGCCTGGAACACCGGGAACGTCATGGTCCGCGGGACCTCGTTCGACCGCAACGGCGTTGCCGCGGTCTTCGTCTCGATGGACAACGGGGTTAGCTGGCAGAGGGCCGCCGTGGAAAGCAGCCAGGAGGAGCCCAGCGGCTGGGCCATCAACCTGAACACCAGGGCCTTCGCCGACGGCACCTACGCTATGCTCGTCCGCGCCGTGGACGGTTTCGGCGTTTCCTCGTACTCGTCCGGCATAATCAACATCGACAACAGCGCGCCGGAGGTGGACGTCGCCCTGCCCCGCGAGGGGGAGTCCTTCTCCACGGAGATTTTCGTTTCCGGGCAGGTCTACGACGGCATGGCCCTTCGGGGCATCTCGGTCAGGATCGTCAACATCGACGATCCGGAGGTCCGGGAGATCCGCGATCTTGGGCCGCGGTTCGTCGTCATGGAGCGCTTCGACGTTTCCGGGTTTCCCGACGGCGAGTACGTCGTCCAAATCAGCGCCTGGGACTATTCCGGGAACGAGACTATCGTGGTCCGCAACGTCAGCCTGTTAAGGGGCGAGGTCGCCTCGGAGGTCGCGATAATCAACCCCCTGCCCGGCATAACGCACTCCGGTCCGGTGGTCGTGTCCGGCCGGGTATCCGGCGCGGTGGTCCCCGACGCCGTCATGCTGGCCGTGAACGGGCAGCCGTCGGCCATGGTGATGGTCGACCGTTTCGGGGTTTTCCGCCACGAGATGCCGGATGGCGCGTTCGGCAATTCCCCCTATTACGTGTTCCGGGCCTCGTTCCGCGGGCCGGACGGTAAGACCATAGAGTCCGTCGAGCATTCCGTGATCGTGAACGAGTACGGGCCGGTGCTGGTGATAGACAGCCACCGTGACGGCGACGCGATCACCGGGCGTCCCTGGCTTTCCGGCCGGGCCTTTGTCCTGCGCCCGGAACCGGACGAGCCGCCGTCCAGGCGGGAGGCGGCCGCGGCTCGCCCCGACTCGGTGTCGGTCAGCTTCGACAACGGGCGGACCTTCGTGCCCGCCAGCGGCAGGGAAAACTGGAGGATCAGGCTGGAGACGGACGAGCTTCCCGCCGGCCTTCTTCCCGTCGTGGTAAGGGCGGTCTTTGGCGACGGCAGTGAGGCCGTCCGCCGCCTTGTTCTTGCCGTGGACACGGCCGCCCCCGTCGTCGCCACCATCGGCCCGGCGGAGAACACCCTGCACAGGCACGGGATCACGGTGTTCGGCTCGGCCGAGGACAACTTCACCCTGGACGCCGTGGAGATAAGCCTGCGCCAGGGCAGCAAGCACCTGTACGCGGTGCCCGGCTTCGTCGAGGGCCTGTACCTGGAGGCCAGCGTCCTGGGCGGGCTTCTTTGGTCCACCGGCATCGGCCTTACCTTTTTCGACGACAACGTCAAGCTGCAGTTCAACGTCTCGCAGGCGCCCCCCGGCCGTTTCCAGGGCGTGGCCTTCGGCGGCAAGATTCTCGCCAACGTCTGGGCGGCGAACCTGCGCCGCTGGTTCGGCAACGACTGGGAGTGGTGGACCACCAGCCTGGCGATAGGGGCCCACTTTTCGTACTTTATGATGGGCGAGGGCGAGAACGCCCAATGGATGGGCCAGCTTCTTGGCCAGTGGGAAATCATCAAGGCGGACATGAGCCACTTCGTCCCGGCCTGGAGGTTTTTCAGATCGATTTCGCTGTTCGTGGAGCCGGGCGTCTGGTTCGCCCCGTCCGACGTCGACAACGATCCGCTGGGCGCGGCCTGGCGGTACCTGTTCGTCGTCGGCTTCGGGCTCCGGTTCAGCCTGTTTTAACGAAGGAGGAGACGCATGATATCCGCTGTTGTCGTGGCGCCCGGACCGCGGCGTTTCGCCGCCCTGGCCCTGCTGGCGCTTGTCTCGCTGGCGGTCCCGCTTTCCCAGGCGTGGGCCGGCGGGCGCAGGCACGTCGAGACCATGTCCGCCGGCGCCGACGAGACCTGGGCCTACACTTTCGACGTTTCGGAATGGAGTACCGGCACCCACAACGTAATCGTCCACGCCCGCGACCGCGCGGGCAACGAGGCGGTCTCCGGGCCCTTCAACCTGCGGGTCGATCCCTACGCGGCGCTTCCCCTGGTCCGCGTGGTTTACCCGGCGGACGGCGACGTCATCAGGCAGAACATCAGCGCCCTGGGCGTCGCCTCTGGGCGCTACGGCATAGAAAGGGTGTTCGTCCGCCTGAACGACGGCGACGAGGCCACGGCCCACGGCGCGGACTACTGGGAGAGCCTGCTGGACTTCTCCGGAATTCCCGACGGCAGGCACACCCTTTCCGTGCGCGCCCTGGACTCGGGGGGGCTTTACGGCCCGGAGGAACGGGTCTCCTTCGTCCTTGACACCGCCCCCCCGCTCGTGGAGCTTACGTCCCACGACGTCGGCGATATCATCAGCGGGAACGTCACGGTCCGTGGCCGGGTAAGCGACGCCAGCGGCATCCGGGGCCTGTACCTAAGCGAGGACGGCGTGGACTTCCGGCCGCTTTCGGCCAGGGGGGGGCGGCGCGCCCAGGCCCTGGACTTTTCCTTTCCGGTGCGCACCAGGAACATGGACGACGGCCCGGTGGTCCGCTTCGTGCGGGCCGTGGACAACACCGGCCTGGTGACCGACAAGCCGGTCCTGCTTTTCGTCAGCAACGTGCCCCCTGCGCTGGAGATCCTTAGCCCCCTTCCGGTGGATCCGGTGTTCAACAGGTTCATGCTTTCCGGCCGCGCGTTCTCCAGGGTGGGGATCGCCAGGCTGGAGTACCAGTGGGGCAGGCACCGGGGCGAGATAGAGATCCGCCCGGGGGACCCGTACTGGAACGTGGTGCTGGAGCACTCGCCCGGGACCGCGAACAGCGTCGCGGTCACCGCGACGGACAACGCCGGCAACAGTGTCAGGATCGTCCAAAGGCTGGACGATCGCCGCAGGGACATGGCGCCGTCCATAGTCATCGACTATCCCCCCGCCGAGGTCCTGGACGACATGCCCCCGGACACGGCGATATACGGCCGCGTCGAGGGGGGCTTTGGGCCTTCCAGGGTGCTTATAGGCGGCACCGTCTATTCCGTGGACGCCTTTCCGGCCTTCCGCATAGATCCGGCGCGCCTGCCGCCGGGCAGAAGGGGCAACCTTAGGCTCTCCGCGGTGGATTCCCATGGCGTCGGCGGGCCGGCCTTGGCCCTGCGGGTGACCAGGGCCGAGGGGACCTTCCCGGTGGAGTCCTTCCGGGAGGAGTCCCGGGTCTCGGTATCCAGTCCCGGCCGCGGGGACTGGGTCGCCGGCGGTTCCTTTGTGCTCGCGGGGGGCGCGTCCCCCGGATCGCGGGTGCAGTTCCGCCTTTCCCCCCGGGATCCCTGGCAAACCCTGTCCCTCGACGAGGGGGGCCGTTTCGAGACGGAGGTCACGCTTCCGGGCGCCGTCCAGGGGCCCGTCCACCTGGAACTCCGCGCGGGGGACGGTTTCCCCGTTCACCACCCCTTCAACAGGTCGCCGGCGGCGGCCCCGCAGGTGCGGTTCGTTTCCCCCTCGACGGAGCCGGATCCGGATCTTCCCCCGCGGCTGGTCAGCGGCAACAGGACCGTGGTGGGCGAGGTCGTCCATCCGGTGCCGATCGTCGGCGTCGAGTACTCGCTGGACGGCGAGCACTTCGCGGGCCTTCCCTTCGCGTACTGCGCCGGAAGGATCTGGTTCAGCTACTTCTGCGACTTTACCGCCCTGACCGCGGACGGGGGCGGCCTTTCGTTCCGCGTCACCGACGCCGCGGGGACGGTCTTTTACCTGGCCCCCTCCTACGCCATTAACCCCGAGCCGCCGATCCCGGTGATCATAGTCAACAGCCCCGTGGACTACCAGCTTTTCACCACGCCGTTTACGATTTCCGGCATCGCCTACGACGAGGTGGGCATACGCAGCGTCCATTGGCGGATTCTGGGTCCCACCCTGGAATCGATCGCCCCGGGCCCCGCCGGCGACTCGGCCAGGGTCGTCGCCCAGGCTTTTATCGAAAACCCGGACGTTGCCTTCAACGAGGTCCTTACCGACAGGAATTTCAACATTCCGGTGGACTTCACGATGATTACCGACGGCGAGTACGTCCTGGAGATTTTCGCCGCCGACGTTTACGGCGTGCCCAGCCCGGTCGAATCCCGCACGATCAGGATCAGCACCTCCCCGCCGGACACGCAGATCATCTCGCCGCTTATAACGAAGTTCTACGGCGGGACGATCACGATAAGGAGCTTTTCGGCCGACGCCAACGGCATAGACACCGTCTCCTTCTCGATAGACAGCGGCAACACCTGGCAGTACGTCGCGCTGCAGCCCGACGGCTTCTGGGAGCTTCCCCTTAACACCGCGATCTACACCGACGGCGTCCACGCCGCGCTTATACGCGCCAGGGACAGGTACGGCGTCGCGTCGTTCGCCAGCGCGATGATCAACATCGACAACACCCCGCCGGACCTGCATATCTCGTTTCCGGCGAACGGCCAGAACGTGGGCGCCGACATGCGGATTATGGGCAGGGTCTTTGACAACAACGCCCTGGACAGGCTGGTCTTCCAGGTCATAAGCCTGGCCAACCCGGAGTACCGGCTGGAGTTCGAGAGGGAGCACCCGGGCGGCGTCGTCTTCGAGAACGCGAGCCTTTACGGCTTCCCGCCGGGCGAGTACCTGGTGCGGGTCATAGCCAGGGACCTGGCTGGCAACGAGAGCATCGTGTCCCGCGAGGTCACCTTTGGCGGCGGCGACGCTCAGATCGCCCTTTTCAACCCCTTTCCCGGCGAGACCTACTCGGGGCCGATCGGCGTGGTCGGCATGGTCACCGGCTCGTCCGTGCCTGACGGCGTCGCGCTGGTCATGGACGGGCGCGCCCTGGGCAGGGCCGACGTTGACCGCTTCGGGATCTTCCGCCACTATATCGATGAGTCCCTGCTTGCGGACGGGCGGTCCCACGATATTTTCGCGTACTACTACGCGGACACCGGCGAGCGCGTGTCTAGCCCCGTCCACACGGTGTTCTTTTCCCGCTTCGGCCCCATTCTTACGGTTGACAGCCACAGGGACGGCGACATAATCACGAGCCGCCCCTGGCTTTACGGCCGCGCCTGGGTTTCCAGCGAGGCCCTGGAGGCCCTGGAGGGCGATTTGCATGACGAGGACTTCGTGCCGGCCGGAAGGGCGGAGCGCCGCAGGGTCGCCAGGGATCTCGCCCTTGCCGGCGTCCAGGTAAGCTTCGACAACGGCCACACCTTTAGGGACGCCAGGGGCGGCAGGGGCGACGCCGACTGGAGGTTCCGCCTGGAGACCGGCGAGCTGCCGGCCGGCCACCTGCCGGTCCTGGTCAGGGCCCGGTTCGCCAACGGGGACGAGGCCGTCCGCCGCGTCATGCTCTACGTCGATACCTCCCCCCCGATGGTGCATACCCTTGCCCCCTCGGAGGGCATCGCCTTCCGGGACAGCATCCCGGTTTACGGCATAGCCGGGGTTTTCAGCGAGAACAACAACCTCGCCCAGGTGGACGTCAGCCTCCGCACCGGCGACAAGATGCTGTACTCGGTCCCGGGCTTTCTGCAGGGGGCGTTTGTCGACGTCAAGTTTTTTGGGGCGACCTTCTTCTGCGTGGGCTTTGGCCTTAGCTTTTTCGACGACAACGTGCGCCTCCAGGCCCAGTGGGGCATCGCGCCGAGCTACGGGCATCAGTCGACCTTTGTCGTCGGCGGGCGCTACACGGGCAACGTGTTCGGGATAAGGCTTCTGGCGAACATCTTTAGCCTGCCCTTCTCCTGGTTTTTTGGGCCGGACTGGGCCTTCTTCTCGATGAACATCGCGGTCGGGGCGAACTTTTCCTGGTTCAGCATGGCCTGCGATGTGCACGACAGATCCTCCCTGTTCATGAGCGCGGTGGTCGGGCAGTGGGACTTCGTCAACGTCAACATGCGGGAGATCTTTCCGGACTGGCGCTTCTTTAGGAACTTCGCCCTGTACCTCCAGCCGGAGCTTTGGTTCGCGAGCTCGGACGTCCAGGGCGAGACGATTTTCAGGCTTACCGTTGGTATGCGTACCAACATTTTTTGACGCGCTTGCCCTAAGCCCCGCGCCGGTGTAAAATGGTCTTGGGGGGAAGGGTTAGCATGAAAATTTTGATGGTTTGCAGCGAGGCCGTGCCTTTCGCTAAAACGGGCGGCCTCGCCGACATGGTGTCCGCCCTCTCGATTAGCCTGGCCGGGCTGGGGCACGACGTAAAGATCGTGCTTCCCAGGTACTACTCGATAGACAGGGGCGGGCTGGACCTGCTGCCCGGGGCCCTGGGGGTTCCGGTCGGCGGCGGCGAGGAATGGTGCGGGGTCTATACGACCGTCCTGCCCGGGTCGGGCAAGAAGAGCCCGGTCGACGTGTTCCTAATCGACCACGAGATTTACTTCGGCAGGGACGGGATTTACGGGACGAGCGTCGAGCCGGACTTTATCGACAACCCCAGGCGCTTTACGTTCTTCAGCCGCGCCGCCTTCCAGCTCTGCCGCAAGCTCGGCTGGTTCCCGGACGTGCTGCACGCGCACGACTGGATGTCCGCGCTGGTGCCGGTGTACCTTAAGTTCGCCGAGCGGGGCGTTCCGGGCAGCGCGCCCGGCTTCGAGAAGACCGTCTCGATCCTGACCATCCACAACCTTGGCTACCAGGGCATCTACAGCAAGGGCTGCTACAACTACACGGGCCTTGGCTGGGACGTGTTTTACAAGGCCGGCTTCGAGGACTGGAGCATGGTGAATTTCCTGAAGGCCGGCCTGTACAGCGCGGACAAGCTGAACACCGTCTCGCCCAACTACGCCGAGGAGACCAAGACCGCCCAGAACGGCTTCCGGCTGGACGGCGTCCTTCGCTACCGGAGCGCGGACTACTCCGGCATCCTTAACGGCATAGACACCAAGGTGTGGAACCCACAAAAGGACAAGGCCATACCCAAGCCCTATTCGGCAAGGGACCTGTCGGCAAAGGCCCTTGCCAAGGCGGCGCTGCAGCGGCGGTTCGGGCTTCCGGAGGATCCGGGGGTGCCCGTGGTCGGCATGATTACGCGGCTTACCGAGCAGAAGGGCGTGTGGGAGCTTTTCGGCGCCGGCCACGGCTCCGCCTGGTCCATCTGCTCCGACATGGATCTGCAGTTCGTGCTTTTGGGATCCGGCGACGCCTGGTGCGAGAACGAGGTGCGCAGCCTCGCGTCCAGGCTCCCCAACCTTAGCGCGCACGTCGGCTACAGCGAGGAGCTCAGCCACCTTATAGAGGCCGGCTCCGACTTTTTCCTTATGCCCAGCCGCTACGAGCCCTGCGGCCTGAACCAGATGTACTCGCTTGTCTACGGCACCCTGCCAATCGTCAGAAGGACCGGGGGCCTTGCCGACACGGTGGAAAACTACGACGAGGAGACCGGCGCGGGCACCGGCTTCATGTTCGACCAGCTTACCCCCAGGGCGATTTACGACACCGTGGGCTGGGCCGTCTGGGCCTGGTACAACCACCCCGAGCATATCGCCGCGATGCGCGAAAGGGCCATGAACCTGGACTTTTCCTGGGAAAGGTCGGCGAAAAAATACGTGGAGCTGTACGAAAGTACCCTCGGGCTGCTTACGGACGGCCGGGATCCCTTGTAACCAGGACCTCCATTACCCGCTGGTGCTTTAGGCGCGACACCTTTATCCGCAGGTCGCGCCAGGCGAATTCATTCCCGGCGCGGGGCAGTTCGCCGGACTTTTCCATCACCCAGTTGCCGACGGTGGTGCCCGGCGCGGGCTCGGCCTCGGCGTCCATGCCCATGAACTCGAGCATGTCCTTAAAGCCCGTGCCGCCGAGCACGGCGAGGCTGCCGTCGGGGTTTTCCCGCATGGGCTCCTTCACGTTGTCGTGCTCGTCCCATATCTCGCCCACCAGCTCCTCGATGATGTCCTCGATCGTGACGATCCCCAGCGTGCCGCCGAATTCGTCCACCAGGACCGCCATGTGCGACTTCTTTTCCTGAAGTGTCCGCAGCAGCCTGGGTATCTTCATCGTCTTGGTGACGAAGACCACCGGCTTTACGATTTCGCCGGGCGTCCGGCCCTTTTTGGCCACCTCGTGGTGGAAGTCCTTTAGCAGGATAACCCCGGTTATGCCGTCTATGTTCCCCCGGTACACAGGCAGGCGGGAAAACCCGGTCCTGGCGAACACCGCGTCGATTTCCTCGGCCGTGCAGTCGACGGACACCGCCGCCAGGTCCACGCGGGGGGTGACGATTTCCGCCGCGGTCATCTCGTCGAACTCGATAGCCTGGCGAATCATGCGCTCCTCGCGCCTGTTGATGCCGCCCTCCTGCCTGGCCTCCCCCACGAAGGTCAGAAGCTCGTCCTCGGTAATCGAGCGGTCGGCGTTTACCCGGAAAACCGCCACGATGACTTTCTTCCAGGCGGCGGCCAGGCGGCTTAGCGGGGAAAAAAGAAGGATGAGCGCGCGCAGCGCCGGGGCGACCCCAATCGCGGCAAGCTCAGGCGATTCCTTGGCGAGCGTCTTGGGGGAAATCTCGGCGAAGACCAGCACCAGCACGGTCATCGTCAGCGTGGCGACGGTGACGCCCCTGGCCCCGAACAGCCCGATAAACAGCATCGTGGCGATGGCCGACGACGCGGTGTTGACCAGGGTGTTCCCGATTAGCACGGAGGAAAGGAGCCTGTCGTAGGATTCCAGCATCCTAAGCACCAGGCCCGCCTTGCGGGATCCCTTTTTGCGCGGGTCTGCCATGCTTTTTAGCTTGGTCCTGCTTGCCGACGTAAACCCTGTCTCGCAGACGGAAAAGAACGCGGAAAGTGCCAGCAACGCCGCCAGGGCGGCGACAAGGCCTAGGTAATACGAGGCGGGGCTGTCCATCTTGAAAGGCGCCGATCAGAATCGAACTGATGCATAAAGGTTTTGCAGACCTCTCCCTTACCGCTTGGGTACGGCGCCGTATGGGCGCGCGCGGCGCACCCATGTCTAGAGTATAGCAAATGCGCGGGTTTGTGTCCAGCGTCCGGGCGACGTTGCGCCCCCATAGTTCATGTGCACTAGGAAAAAAAAGACCTCTTTTTGAAATTTACCGTCGTAATATTTCAAGAATCTGGCAGAATTGTGTTGACAAACTCCTGGACGGCCTGTACCATTGTCACAGTTAGTTTTGTTCTGGACGTTAATATCTTGTAAATAGCTAGCGTTTCAGGTTCGAAATGAACAGGGAGTGTGGGAAATGACATTTTTTCCTAAATATCTACCAAAATTCGTGCCAAACTGGCATTTTGGTCTAGATTTCTACCCCCCCCCCCCCCCCCCCCCCCCC
>WQRP01000029.1 GCA_009786675.1 Treponema sp.
CTTGGCCTTCATCGAGCCTACAAAATCCATGATTGTCTCCTTCCTGCTTATAGTATATCATGGAGGGGCGATATTTGAAAGTCCGCGGACCGGCAAAACCCGCGTTTGCGGGCGGCGCGTCCGGGACCAAACGACGGACGCAAGGAAGGGTGCAATGGCCAACGTAAACACGGATATTATGGACGACGACGATTTCGACACGATCCTTTCGCGGGACATCGATTTTTCGGGGACGGTCAGCTTCGAGGAGCCCCTGCTGATTCGCGGGAACGTGTCGGGCGACATCGACGCCAAGGGGCTTCTTGTCGTGGACGAGGGGGCCGTGGTAAACGCCGGCATAAGGACCTCGCGGATCGTGATCAGGGGCTTGGTGAAGGGGGACGTCTCCGCGTCCGAGAAGGTCGAGCTTGCCGGCACCGGAAGGCTCGAGGGGGACATTACGACCCCGGAAATCTCCATGGAAACCGGCTGCGTGTTCAACGGCCGCTGTTCCATGGTCGCCAGGGAGGGCTCGACATGACACGACACGGGTTTCGCGCCGCCGCGGCCGCCGCGGTTTTCATGGTCTGCGCCCAGGCCGCCGTGCCCCAGGCAAGGCAGGACGCCATGTTCGAGCTGCGGCGCGGCAACTACGAAAGGGCGGTGGAGATAGGCCTTAACGAGATCGCCGCCAACGACCGTAACATGGACGCCTACGTGGTTCTCTGCCTGGCCCTTATAAACCTTGGCCGCTACGAGGAGGCCATGCGTTTCGCCAACATAGCCAGGACGATAAACCGCCACGATCCGCGTATAATCGAGATCCTGGGCGAGATCTATTTCTTTATGGGCAACAACGGCGAGGCTCTTAGGTACTTCCAGCACTCGATAAACATCGCCCCGGAGGGCGGGCGGGTGCACATGGCGTATTACTTTATCGGGGAGATCTTTATACGCACCGGGATGTTCCGCCACGCCGACATCGCCCTTACCACGGCCGTCCACATGAGGCCGGGGAACGCTAACTGGTGGGCCAGGCTGGCGTTCGCCCGGGAGAACGCCGGGGATCTCGCCCAGGCGGTGGTCGCCTACGAAAGGGCCCTGGCGCTTAACTCCAGGCTTACCGACGCCCAGCGCGGGCTGGACCGCGTGCGGGTGGCCCTTGCGGGCAGGTGATGTTCCCGGTAGCCATCTGTACCGTGGGCTGCAGGCTCAACCAGGTCGAAAGCGAGGCCCTGGCCGATTCCTTCCGGAAGGCGGGCTTTGACGTCGTCCCCTGGACGACCGGAATCGAGGGCCCCGGGATAGTCGTCGTCAACACCTGCACCGTTACCTCCAAGGCCGACCAGAAGACCCGCGCGCTGATCCGCAGGGCCCTGCGGAAAAACGCCGAGGCCTGCGTAATAGTCACCGGCTGCTACGCCAGGCTCGACCCCGGGGAAATCGAGGCGCTGGAGGCTTCCGGGCTGGGCGGCGCCCGAAGGCTTTTCGTTCCCCGGGGATCCGGGGAAGGCGCCGGGGCGGAAAAGGGCGCGCTGCTTGGGCTTCCGGGGTACATACGGGAGTCGGCCGGGCCGGGGAAGGAGCTTCCGGAGATCGTGGGCCGGTGGGTTTCCGGGCGGGGCGGGGATTGCCCGGGGGATCCCTTCGGCTTCGGCCCGGAGGAATTCACCTTCCACTCGCGCGGCTACCTAAAGATACAGGACGGGTGCGACAACGCCTGCGCCTACTGCCGCGCCCGCCTTGCCCGCGGTCCCGCGGTAAGCCTTTCCCCCCGGGTCGCGCTTTCCCGGCTGCGCTCCCTGGAGGCCGGGGGCTGCGCCGAGCTCGTGGTCGCCGGCATGAACGTCGCCCAGTACCGTCACTCCGGGTTCGACCTGGCCGGGCTTCTGGGCTTTCTTCTGGAAAACAGCGAAACCATCGCCCTGCGGATGTCCTCGCTTGAGCCGGAGGGAATCGACGAAAGGCTTGTCTCGGTTCTTGCCCACCCAAGGATTCGCCCCCACTTCCACCTTTCCGTGCAGTCCGGCAGCGCCGACGTGCTTCGCAGGATGGGCAGGGCCTACGATCCCCGGGGCGTCCGGGAGGCCGCCGCCATGCTGCGGTCCGTAAAGGAAAACCCTTTCCTGGCCTGCGACATGATCGCCGGCTTTCCAGGCGAGACCGGGGACGACTTCGGCCTTACCCTTGCCCTCTGCGAGGAAATCGGCTTTGCCTGGATACACTCGTTCCCATTTTCGCCGCGCCCCGGCACCCCGGCCTTCTCGCTGGACGGCCGGATCCCGGACCGGGAAATCAGGCGGCGGGCGGACATGCTTAACGGGCTGGCCCGGAAGGGCAGGCGGGACTACGCCGGGGCCTGGCTTGGCAGGGAACTTTCCGCCGTCGTGGAAAGCGAGCCGTCCCGGGGGTGCCGGGCCGTCTCGGAAAATAACCTTAAACTTATTGTCAACTGCGCCGGCAGGGATCCCCAGCCCGGATCCACCCTGCGCTGCGTTCCCGTGTCGCTTTGCCCGGACGCCGACGGCGAAAACCCGGACGCGCTTGCCGACATGGTGGCCGGCTGACGGCGGGATCCCTTGACTTTATTCCCGCCTTTGCGTTAACCTGTAAATAGCTATGGTTAACGAAGGAAAAAACGATCCCGCGTTTTCGACGAAGGCGCGGCTTGTCGGGGTTTTGCGCGGCGAAAAGGGAAAGCCGGTAAGCGGCGGCAAGCTTGCCGGGGATCTGGGAATCTCCAGGGTCGCCGTTTGGAAGGGGGTACAGTCCCTGGTAAAGGCGGGGTATCCAGTGGCCGTCCTGGAATCCGGTTACTCGCTCGACCCAGAAAGCCCGTCCGATTTTCTGTACCCTTGGGAATTCGGCGAGGACGAGCCCATGTTCAGGTATTTCGAAAGCACCGGCAGTACCATGGACAGGACGCGGGAATGCGCCGCCCGGGGAAGCGCGTCCGGAACCGTGGTGATCGCCGGAACGCAGAACGCCGGAAAGGGGCGCTGCGGCAGCGCCTGGGTTTCGGATCAGGGGGGTCTGTATTTTACCGTCCTTGAACGCCCCGCCCAAGTGTTTCCGTTGACGAACTATAGGCTGCCCCTGATGCTCTACCAGGTTGCCGTCGCGCGCGTCCTGGGTTCCCTTTGCGGAAAGCCGGCCCGTCTGCGCTGGCCCAACGACGTTTACGTTGGCGGACGGAAAATCGCGGGACTGATGACGGAGCTTGCCGGGGAGGGGGACTCGATCCGCTGGCTGGCAAGCGGCATAGGGATCAACGTGAACAACCCGTCGCCGGTTGGCGGCTCCGTCAGTTGCGCCGAGATTCTCGGACGCCAGGTCTCGCGCCGGGAGCTTTTGCTTGGGATAGTCGCCGAGGCGCGGCGGGTAAAAAAACGGACCGGTTGCGGCGGCGATGGAGGCCGGCTCTTGGCGGACGAGTGGAATTCCATGGCGGATCGAATCGGGGCCGACGCCTCGCTTATGGATTGGGGGGCCGCCGACGGAACCGCGCGGACGGGGAAAAAAGGGCGGCGGCTTGCCAAGGGGACTTTCGCCGGAATAGATTCCGAGGGAAAATGTGTGGTCAGGGGGGAAGGCGGCCAGGCGTGTTTCGGCGCGGGGACGGTCTCGCTTGTTTACCACCGGGGCTAGGAAAATATCGCAGGAGGAAATCGTGAAAGATGAAATTGTGGAAACCGAGGAGGCCCCGGATCCGGGCCGAAGGAAGGCGATAGGCTCGCTGGTTTTCGTCGCGCTGTTCGCGGCGATAATCGGGGCGAGCGCTTTTCTTGTCATTCCCATTGGGCCCGTTCCCATCGCCTTGCGGAACATGTTCACGCTGCTTTCCGGCCTGGTGCTTGGGCCATTTTTGGGCGCCGGGGCGGTGGCGCTGTTCATCGCGGCCGGGGCGGTCGGGGCTCCGGTGTTCGCCGGGGGGGGGGCGGGTCTTGCCGTCATACTCGGGCCGACCGGCGGCTACATTTTCGGCTACCTTCTTAGCGCCTTTGTCGCCGGGCTTCTCGCCGGATCCCCGAAGCCCGGAGTGAAAACGCCGGCATGGAGGATCGTCCTTGCGGTCGTCGTGGGGCTTCTTGTCGTGTACGTGCCCGGGCTTGTTTGGCTTAACCTTTACCTGTCCCTGGACGGCATTTGGCGGACCCTTGCCGCGGGTTTCTTTCCCTTTCTGGCCGGCGACGCGGTCAAGGGGGTCGTCGCGGGGCTGGTCGCGCCCAGGCTTCGGCGCACGGCGGCGCGGCTGCTTTCACGGTAGGATCTATGCGGACCGACACGCCCCTTTTTTCGGCAAGAAACGTTTCCAAAAGTTTTCCCGGCGCTTCGCGGGGCGAGGGTTCCGTCGCCGCGCTTATGGACGTGACAGTTGACGTTCCCGAGGGCCAGTGCCTGGTTCTTGCCGGGTCGAACGGATCGGGGAAGACGCTGTTCATGAAGATAATGGCCGGCCTTATGGAACCGGACTCCGGGGAAGTGCTGTTTAGGGGGCTGCCCCTGTTCGCCTCGGGGCGGCTTGTCCGCCGGACGGAAAAAAAACTACGGAGGGAACTGGGGCTTGTGTTCCAGGACGCCGACGCGCAGATCGTTGGGGAAACCGTCGCCGAGGACGTCGCCTTCGGGCCGGAAAACCTTGGCCTTGCCGATACCGCCGCCCGTGTCGAGGCCGCGCTTGCCGCCCTGGGGATCGCGGAAAAGCGGGATCGCCCCCCCAGGCGGCTTTCCGGCGGGGAAAAGCGCCGCCTTGCCGTCGCCGGCGTGGTCGCGATGGGCTGCGGCGCGGTAATCCTGGACGAGCCCTTCGCCAACCTTGACTGGCCCGGCGTCGTCAACACCCTTCGCATGATTCGCGATCTAAAAGGGGAGGGCAGGACGCTAATCGTCCTTACGCACGAGCTGGAAAAGGTTCTCGCCCTGGCCGACCGCCTGGTAATCCTGCACGAGGGGCGCATCCGCGACGACGGTTCCCCGGGGGCGGTGCTGGACAGGCTCGACAGTGCCTGGGGCGTGCGGGATCCCCGGCGCAGCTATTCATCGGTAAGGGACTGCTCGTGGCTGGACGATTAGGAAGGCCGCCATTTTCCTACAGGCCGGGGAACTCCGTTTTCCACCGGTTTCCCGCGGGGCTCAAGCTCCTTGGCCTGCTTGCCCTTTCCACTTTCGCGTTCGCCTCCCCGGCCGGGCTTGTATTTTCGATAGCGCTGTTAACCGTTGCCTGTGCCGTCGCGCGCATCCCCCCGGGGGGGCTGCTTAGGGGATCTAAACCGATAATGGTACTGGCGTTGGCAATCGTGCTCGTAAGGACGGTCGGAAACGGGGAGGCCGGCGTGGAGGGGTTCCGGGAGGGTCTGGTAGCCGCGCTACGAATTCTTGTGGTCTTTACTTCGGCGGGGTTCCTCTTTGCGGTTACCACGATGCGCGAGCTCCGCCTTTCCCTGGCGAAACTTGAAAACGGGGTTAAGAACGTTTTTTCGGCCCGTCGTGGAAAAAGGGGCGGGATCGCGTTTTTCAGCCTGGGGATCAGCCTTATGCTTGGTTTTACCCCGCGCTTTTTCGACGCCTGGGAAACGGCGAACCTTGCTTGCCGGGCCCGCTCGTGCAGGTCGGGCCCGCGCCGCCTTTTTGTCCTGGTGCCGCTGGTAACGGAAAGGATGATGGAGGCGGCGGCCGAAACGGTACTCGCGCTGGAGGCGCGGGGGCTGGGGAACGAATGAGCGGCCCCGATATTCGCCGCGCCGTCGCCGCGACGGGGCTTCCGCTGGTTCCGCACCTGGACGCGGTATGCGACGCCCTGGAAAGCAAGGGCTCGGTCGTGCTTCGCGCCGATCCGGGCAGCGGCAAGTCGACGCTGGTGCCACTGGCCCTGCTGGACAGGTTCGGCGGCAGGATCGTCATGCTGGAACCGCGCAGGGCGGCCGTGCTTGGCATAGCGTCCAGGGTGGCGGAGCTTTTGGGGGAAGGCGTCGGCGGGCTGGCGGGCTACTCGGTGCGGCTCGATCGAAAGGTTTCGTCCCGCACGCGAATCGAGGTCGTCACCGAGGGGCTTCTGGTGCGGCGGCTCCAGGAAAACCCGTCGATGCTGGACGCCGGCTGGACGGTCGTCTTCGACGAATTTCACGAGCGGTCCGTCCACGCGGATCTTGCGCTTGCCTTTACCCTGGATCTCGTCCGCATGGGCGCGAAGGCTCGCCTTGTGGTCATGTCCGCGACCATGGACGCCGACAGGGTCGCCGACATGATCTCCGCCTGCGGGGGCGGAAACGGGATTCCCGTAATCGAGTGCCCTGGCAGGGTTTTCCCCGTGGAAACATCGTACAGCCCCCTCCCCCGGAGGGGGCCCCTTGGCAGGGAATGCGCCGAGGCGCTTGCCGACATTCTGGCGGCGGAACGCGGGGGCGGCGGGGACGTTCTGGTTTTTCTTCCCGGGCGCAGGGAGATAGCCGACTGCGCGGCCCGCCTTGGGGAACTGGGTCTTGGCGCGGGTTTCGTTATAGAGGCGCTTTACGGGAGCCTTCCCCTGGAAAAGCAGCGCAGGATAGTCGCGCCGGGGAAACGCGCCGGGCGCAGGGTTATCCTTTCGACCAACGTCGCCGAAACCGGGCTTACGGTTCCGGGGATCACCTTGGTCGTCGATTCCGGTTACGCCCGCGTCCAGCGGTTCCACGTTCCCAGCGGTATGAACAGGCTTTCCCTGGAGCGCGTCAGCGAAAGCTCGGCGGGGCAGCGGGCGGGCAGGGCGGGGCGGCTGGGGCCCGGCCGCTGCGTCAGGCTCTGGCCCGCCGGCGAGACGGGGCCCCGGGAAACCGCCCCCGAGATAAGGCGCACGGACGTTTCCCGGGCGGTTCTTGAGTGCCTGCTTTGGGGGGTGGCCAAACCCGGGGATCTGCCGTGGCCTGACAGGCCGGATCCGGCGGCCTGGGACGCCGCGCTGGAACTGCTTGCCGAGCTTGGCGCGGTTGACGCCGCCATGGGGCCCACCGAGACGGGCAGGCAAATGGCCGGCCTCGGCCTGGAGCCCCGCCTTGCCCGGCTTTGCATAGAGGGCCGCGACATGGGAAAGGCCGCCCTGGCCTGCGCCGCCGCCGCCCTTCTTTCGGGGCGTGACGGCGGCGACGATCGGTTCCCCGACTTCGCCGGGCGGCTTTCCTCGCTTCGCGGGGATCCCGGCGGCTCCCGGGCGAAAAAAGTCCTGGGGGACGCGGCCGACCTGCTTAGGCGATTGGGCCTTTCCGGGTTCGCCACCTGGGGCGCCGGGGACGAGGCGGACATAGGCGGGATGGTGGCGGTGGCCTTTCCCGATCGCGTCGCCAGGCGGCGCGGTTTTGGCGAGGCGGGAACCCGGGCGACGGCCGGCAACGAGTCCGCCGGCGAGGGGATTTTCCGTTTCCCGTCCGGCCGCGAGGCAAGGTGCGGGACGCCGCTTGCCGGCGCGGAATGGCTTTGCGCCCTGGAGGTCGATTCCGGCGAGCGCACCGGCCGCATTCGCCTAGCCGTCCCACTCGACGGCGAAACCGCGCTCGCGGCCCTGGCGAAAAGGATCCGCGTGGAAAAAACGGTCGAGTGGGACGGCCTTGTCCCGCGCCTTGTCGAAATGAAAACGGCCGGTCGCATTCCGCTTGGCGAAAGCCGCCGCCGGTGCCGCCGCGACGAGCTTCTTCCCTTTATCCCCGCGATGCTGCGCGAGCGTGGCCTTTCCGCGCTTCCCTGGGACGAAAACCGGGGCGCTCCCAGAAGGCTGCTCGAAAGGATACGGTTCTACGTCCGGCCGGGCGGCGGGTGGGACGACGAGAGCCTGGCCGACGGCCTGTGGCTGGGCCCCTATGTCTGGGGCGGGAAAGACGCCGGCAAGGGGGGCATAATCGACGCCGAGTCCCTTCGCGACGCGCTCGCCGCCCGCCTGGGCTGGCGGGAAAAGACCAGGATGGACGAGCTTGTCCCCGAGGGCTTCGCCCTGCCCTCCGGCCGGAAGCGTCCCCTGGACTATTCCTCCGGCGAGCCGGTCGTCCGCCTGCGCCTGCAGGACGCCTTTGGCGTGTCCGGCCCCCGCGCCGTCATGGGGATCCCAATCGTGTTCCACCTTTTGTCGCCGGCGGACCGGCCGGTGCAGATAACCCGCGACCTGGACGGCTTCTGGACCGGATCCTACCCCGAGGTTCGCAAGGAAATGAGGGGGCGGTATCCTAGGCATAACTGGCCGGAAAATCCTAAACTGTAGGGTATGAGTTGCCTACGGAAAAACAAAGCCGCGCCCCTGGGGCTCGCGGTCGCGCTCGCGCTGGCCGGCTGCTGCATGGGATCGCCGGCCCCGGACGAGCCGGGCGTTACGGAGCCCGGCGTTCCGGAAAGCAGGTCGCCCCTGGGGGCGACCATGACCCTGGCCGGGCAGGTGTGGGTTCCGGGGGATGGCGAGGTTCGTAATGTGCACGGGGAGTACGAATGGGATGGCGAGCATGTGGAATTTGACGGCACCCGGTCGGTTTCGCTCTTGTTTTTCGACGGGAACAGACTTGTTGACCTTGGCGGCGTTGGGAACATTGCGGACGGACGACTGAATTTCAACATCGGCACGCCGGGTGTCTTGGTGAGCATAGGCTTCCTTTTCGATAGCTATGGCGACACCTATGACGATTTTACGATCTACCCCCGGACCGCGCGCGCCGTTCTCTTTCACGGCATGGAAACGGATGGCGACGATCGTGTCGGCTGGATCCAAAGACTGCACTCCGTCGTCCAGGGAACGGCTGAAACCAGGCTGACCTCGGTCCTTGACGAGGTGTTCTACGTATACGTTGACCGGGACGTCAGGATTTCCGGCACGGGCAGGTCCGACTCCGGCGCGGGTCATGCGTTCTCCAATTATGCGTGGAGTTTCGGCGACCTCAATATTGTCCTGGAGGCCGGCTGGAACGTAATGCACGTAAGGGCCGAGACGACGATAGAGGGGAGCCACCATTCCACAGCCGTCACCATGGCCGCCTACGATCCCGGCTGGGTTCGCTGGGGGTTGCATGAAATGAGCCGCGAGGCGTCGGTGGCAAGATCCCCGAAACCGTAGCGGTTTTTTATTTCCCTGAATAGCCCCTAATTTTCTTGCCTTTTGGGCGTCGCGCCGCGATATTATAACCATCGCAGGCCGCCTAAGGCCCGCCGCGTATGCGGGCGGCCCGGCCGGGTTTTGTTTTCTCGAAAGTTTCTTTTCTCGGGTTGGGAATAATCCCGCGTTGCGGGATAAGTGTCCGCGCGCCGAAAACCGGCCGGGGACGATAAGTCAAGACGCCGGCCGCCTTCAGGCTTTAGCGGCCGGCCGACGGGGGAACTTAGATATGATGCCAAAAAAATGCTTGTTTGCCGCGGCCGCGGCCGCGGTGCTGTTCGGATTCGCGTTCATCGCGTGTGACACAGGCGGGCCGTCCCCGGGACCTGATCCGGCGCCGTCGCCGGCACCCGGGCCCGGGCCCGGCCCAGGTCCCGATCAGCCGGGGCCCGGTACCGATCCCGTGACGAACGTCCTTATCATCCAGGAGGTCTCGCGCGGCGCGGTCGATGTCGTCGGCATCGCCGGCTTTGTAAGCGGCGAGACGCAGATCGAGGCGGGCACGTCGGTTACGATAACCGTCACGCCGGACCAGCCGACCGAGTTAGATCCGGCGATCCTGGTAAGCAGCGCCATCGCCGTCACCGGCGCCGCCTCGAACACGGCCGCCGGCATCCTTTTTGCGAACGAGGCGCAGACCTTTACGCTTGTGATGCCCGCCGCCGCGAACACGCCCGTTACAGTGGCGGTGACCTTCGAGGACCTGGTTGAGGTCGCTGTTAAAAGGCTTACCGTGGAGCTGCCCGCCAAGGTGGCCGGCGATACCATCCTGGCCGGAAAGATCGAGGCCAGGCTCCTCACCGGGCTTGGAAAGCTGGATTTTTCGGGTGCGGGCGATCTTGCAGCCGCGATCGACCTTGCGTTCAACGACCCGAGAACGTTCGATCCCGGAAACGATGACGAGGCCTTCTTTGTCGCGCTTAGGGGGATCGGCGCCATAATGTGGCATGGCGTGGGCCTGGACTATAACGTATGGCTGTTCCACCTGGCGGACAGGGAGATAAGCCCCGGCCTTCCGTTCACCTTCGACGACATGATGCAGGCCGGCGTCCTGGCGATGGCGGCGGACGTGGCGGGGTCGGATGTCCTGACAAACGAGGATCATCCGGTCAACATGGCGTGGGCGGCCTACGCCGATGATCAAAACGATACGACCGAGGCGGCGTTCGTCGAGGCGCTGGCGAGTTTCTTCGCAAGCTTCAGCGAGGACTTCCTGGACGGCGCGTTTGAGCAGATCGCCAAAGAGATCCGGGGCATAATATAGCCCCGGTTTCCGGGGTTCCGGCCTGAGAACCCCGGTTTCCCGGGCCGCCCCTTTCGGGGCGGCCCAAAAGCCCCCTACCCGGATCCCCGAAAAACGTGTACCATGATCCCATACTATGGACAAGCTCGTTATCCGGGGTGCGCGTGAACACAACCTCAAAAACATCGATCTGGAGCTGCCCAGGGACAGGCTGATCGTCGTGTCCGGCCTTTCCGGATCCGGCAAAAGCTCGCTGGCCTTCGACACCATCTTCGCCGAGGGGCAAAGGCGCTACGTCGAAAGCCTTTCGGCCTACGCCAGGCAGTTCCTGGGCCGCATGGACAAGCCCGACCTGGACTATATCGAGGGGCTTTCCCCGGCGATCTCCATCGAGCAGAAGACCACCCACCGCAACCCCCGCTCCACGGTGGGCACCGTCACCGAAATCTACGACTACTACCGCCTGCTCTACGCCAGGATTGGCGTCCCCCACTGCCCGGTCTGCGGCCGCGAGATCCGCGAGCAGCCGGTGGACTCGATAATCGAGAGCGTCATGCAGATGGACCGGGGAACCCGCGTCCAGCTTCTCGCGCCGGTGGTCCGGGGAAGAAAGGGCGAGCACCAGAAGATTATCGAGGACGCCCGGAAGGCCGGCTTCGCCCGGGCCAGGATCGACGGGGTGCCGGTCAGCCTGGAGGAGACCATAAAGCTGGACAAGCAGAAGAAGCACACCGTCGAGATTATAGTCGACAGGCTAGTCGTTGGGCCTGAGGTACGGTCCAGGCTCGCCGAGTCGGTGGAGGCCGCCCTTCAGGCCTCCGACGGGCTTCTGCTGGTCCTTGGCCAGCCGCCGGCGTCCGGATCCCCGGCCGTCGAGCACTTTTTCTCGCAGAAGAACTCCTGCCCGGACTGCGGCGTTTCCGTGCCCGAGCTACAGCCCAGGCTTTTCTCGTTCAACAACCCCTTCGGGGCCTGCCCGGGCTGTTCCGGGCTGGGGACCAAGATGGAATTCGACCCGGACCTGGTAATCCCGGATCCCTCGCTCTCGTTCAACGAGGGCGGGATCGTCCCCTACAACCCGGACAGCGCCTGGCACTCAAGCCGCTTCAAGGGCCTGGCGAAGCACTACAAGTTCAGCCTGGACACGCCGTTGGAGGATCTGCCCAGGAAGGTGCTGGACGCGATCCTGTACGGCAGCAAGGATGACATCAAGATCAGGTACCAGAACCGCGAGGGGACCGGCCGCTTCGAGTACGACACCAGGTTCCCCGGCATCCTGGAGGACCTGAAACGCCGCTACATGGAAACCCAGTCGCCCGGGGTAAAGGACTGGCTGGAAAAGTTCATGAGCCAGAAGCCCTGCGAGGACTGCGGCGGCAAAAGGCTGCGCCCGGAGGTCCTTGCCGTGACGGTGGCCGACACCAACATCTGGGAGCTTTCCGGGCTGTCGGTAAAGGACTCCCTGCGCTTCTTCGAGAAGCTAAGCCTGGGCGCGAACGAGGAAAAAATCGCCCGCCAGATCCTTAAGGAGATTACCGCCAGGCTCGGCTTCATGCAGAACGTCGGGCTTGACTACCTTAGCCTGGAGCGCAAGGCCGCGACGCTTTCCGGGGGAGAGGCCCAGCGGATCAGGCTGGCCACCCAGATCGGCTCCAGCCTTGTCGGGGTCCTTTACATCCTGGACGAGCCGTCCATCGGCCTGCACCAGCGGGACAACCAGCGGCTCATCGACACGCTTTTGTACCTGCGCGATCTTGGCAACACCCTGATCGTGGTGGAGCACGACGAGCAGACCCTGCGCACTGCCGACCACATCGTGGACCTGGGCCCCGGGGCCGGCGTGCACGGCGGCAACGTCGTGGCGCAGGGCCGGCCGGATGAGGTGATGCGGGTCAAGGAAAGCCTTACCGGCCGGTACCTGGCCGGAACCCTGACCATCGACGTCCCGGCGGAACGTAGGCTGGGAAACGGTAACTTTATACGCCTTACCGGTGTTAAAGAGCACAACCTGAAAAACATCGGCGTGGAAATCCCCCTGGGGGTCTTCACCTGCATAACCGGCGTCTCCGGATCGGGCAAGTCGACCCTGCTCTCGGACGTGCTGTACCCGGCCCTGGCGAACCGGGTCTACGGCAAGGCCGGCGCGCGCCGGCCGGAGGGCGAGCACAGGAAACTTGAAGGAGCCGAATTCATCGACAAGGTTATCGATATCGACCAAAGCCCCATCGGCAGGACCCCGCGTTCCAACCCCATCACCTACGTCGGGGGCTTTACCGCCGTCAGGGATCTTTTCGCCACCCTCCCCGAGTCCAAGATGCGCGGCTACAAGCCCGGGCGGTTCTCGTTCAACGTGCGGGGCGGCAGGTGCGAGAACTGCGAGGGCGACGGCACGATAAAAATCGAGATGAACTTTCTGCCGGACGTGTACATCACCTGCGACGTGTGCCAGGGCCGGCGCTTTAACCGCGAGACCCTGGAGATAAGGTTCAAGGGTAAGAACATCGCCGACGTGCTGGACATGACCATAGAGGAGGCCGCGGACTTCTTCGCCTCGATTCCCCACATAGCCCGCAAGCTGCACACGCTGCTTTCGGTGGGGCTCGGCTACGTCAAGCTGGGCCAGTCCGCCCTGACGCTTTCCGGGGGCGAGGCCCAGCGGGTAAAGCTGGCCCTGGAGCTTTCCAAGCGCCCCACCGGCCGGACCATGTACCTGCTGGACGAGCCGACCACCGGCCTGCACTTCGCCGACGTCAAGCAGCTTATGGAGGTGATCCAGAGGCTGGCCGACCAGGGGAACACGCTGGTCATGATAGAGCACAACCTTGACGTGCTTCTGCAGGCCGACCACATAATCGACCTGGGGCCGGAGGGCGGCGACAGGGGCGGGCAGGTTATCGTTACCGGCACCCCGGAGAAAGTCGCGGAGTGCGAGGCCTCGTATACCGGGCACTACCTTAGGGAGATGCTTGACCGGAAAAAAGGCAAAGGGGGCTCCGCGCGCGCGGGGAAAGGCCGCCGGGCGGGCAAGGGATGAAAAGGGCTTTGGGTCTCGGACGCCCGGCCATCCTGTTTTTCCTTTTCGCCGCCGCCGTTTACGCCCAGGAAGCCCCGGGACTTAGCCCCTCCCAGAACATCATAGAGATGGACATAAGGACCTCGACCCTTTCCGAGCTCGCCGCCTGGAGCCGGCGCAACGGCCTGCCCGAGGGCGGGACCGCCGTGGATCTTGCCAGGCGGCTTCGCGAGCACTACGGCCTCCCCCCGGAGGGGGGGGACGTCCTGCGGGAGGGACAAAGGATCATCACGATTGAATCCGCCCGCACCACCGAGTACTTTACGATCCAGGCGGTGGACGAGGAGTACGCCCGCCTCAGCGGGGAGGTCGTCATAAGCCTGCGCGAGGGGGACGCGCTCCACGAGATACGCGCCTGGGACATTCTTTTTAACCGCACCAGGAACATCCTTACCGCAAGCGGGGGCGTCGAGTACAGGAGGACGCAGGGCGACACCATCGAGACCTTCCGCGGCGATTCCATAACGATAGACCTGGACAACTGGGCAAGCGTGTTTCTTGGGGGCATATCGGAGCGCGCCCTGGAAGGCGAGGGGATCACCTACCTTTTCGCCGGGACGGTAATCTCCCGCGACGAGGAGGAGGTCACCGTCCTAAGAAGGGCGACGATCTCCAGCACCGGCGAGGAATCGCTGTGGTCGCTCAGCGCCACGCGCGTGTGGCTGTTGCCCGGATCGGACTTCGCGATCTTCAACGGGGTTCTGCGGGTGGGCCACGTCCCGGTCTTCTACATCCCGTTTTTCTTTTTCCCGGCGGACCAGATGATCTTCCACCCGGTAATCGGAAGCCGCACCAGGGAGGGGAGTTTCGTCAACACCACCACCTGGATCTTGGGAAGGCCAAGGACCGAGGGCGGGACCGAAAGCTCCCTAATGAGAATCATGGGCGGCGGCGAGGACATGGTCAGGACCAGGGAGGGGGTATTCCTTCGCAGCACCGGGAGAAGGGCGGAACCCGACACCGGCCCGAACCTTTCCCTGCTGGTTGACTTTTACACAAACCTGGGCGCCTATATCGGCACGGACCTTTTCCTGCCCGGCCGGGGTGTCCTTGGCGCCACGAACCTTAGCATGGGCGTGGGCCTGTCGCGGACGCTCGTCAACGTGCCGGGGATCGGGTACACCCCGTTTTTTCCCAGCTTCGCCGACGACTTCGATCCCTATATCGACAGCAGGTCGGACTGGAACCATTCGCGGTTTTTCGGAATCGACCTTCCGTTCCGTTACCGGTTCGTGGCGGACGGCTCGATAGGCGGTCGCTTCGGCAGCCTTAACTGGAGGATCCCCTTTTTCTCCGACCCCCTGATCGACAGCGACTTCATGGACCGCTCCACGCACATGGACTGGCTTAACATGATCCAGCAGGGCGCGGCCGCGGCGGATGAGCAGGAGGGCGCTACCCGCCAGCACCTGCGCGATCCTGTCTGGGAGCTTACCGGGCAGGTTCGTCCCGCCTTTCCGGACATGAGGCCGTTTATCACCAGCATCTCGATATCTCCGATCAGGAGTAGCCTGTCCTTCAGGACAATCGAGACCAGGAACATACCGGCCACCGACGTCAGGGCCCATTCGCCGATGAGGTTCTTCTTTGCCCCCAGCGTCGCCACCCTGTACTCGGTAAGCGGCTCCGTGGCGGGCACCCCGGTCCGCCTGGGGGGCGGCGGGCCCGCGGGGATAGCCCCCCCGGATCCCGAGCGGGAGGATCCCCTGGAGGGCATCGGCACCCCCATATCGCCCTTCGCGGTTCCCGGGGACGATCCCCCCCCCCCCCCCCC
>WQRP01000030.1 GCA_009786675.1 Treponema sp.
ACCGCAAATAACTTCTTCATTTATGCCTCCTTCGAAAGCACGTGGTTCCGCGGGATTCTGCCCGCGACAGTTGGACTTTATATCATCGCGCGACGCGCGATTTTCCCTGGATCGCCCCCCCGCCGCGCGGCGGGGGCGGGGGCACGTGGGGGCCGGGCGGCCCCCGACGCGGCGGCGGGGCGACCGGCGATAACGCCCGTTCTGTCTACCAGCTTTCCGGGGATTATTGTCGCCGGGGGCGAATTTTACGAGATAGTTGTGCGAAATATCGCCAAAGGCGACTTTTTCAGAGCGGGGTGGATAGGCAAACATGGAAATGCCTCCAGCATCGGGAACGGGTTCGGTGACCCTTCAATGGACAAACGCGGCAAAAATCCTTACACTTTATCCTATGAAACAAACACGTTTTTTCGGGAACCCAGTCGCCGAAAAGGCCAAGGCGCTGCCTGGGTTCGGCCTATGAAAATAGAGCTGTTTACCTTTTGCGACTTTGCCCAGGAAAACGGGGGCAAGCTGACCATCGTGGGAACCTTCGACACCATCATTTCCCGCAACTTCCCCTGCACCCACCCCCAGCTTTCCGTGGTGATCCGTGTGCGTTTCGACCTATGGGAGTTTGCCCAGCACACCTTCCGCATCGAGACCCGGGACCTCGAGGGGGAAACGAACATGGAGCCGATTTCCGGCAGCCTGGACGTAAGGGGGGTCGGCAACGCCACCGCCGTCTCGCACCTGGTGTTTACAATCGGCAACCTGTACTTCAAGAATTCCGGGGTGGTGAATTTCACCCTGTTTATCGACGACAAGGAAACGGCGTCCATCCCCCTGTACATAAGAAAGGGCAACTAGAATGATTATCGTTTTGAAGCCGAACCTGGACGAAGCGCAGTACGAGAACCTGATCGTCTGGTTGAAAAACATGAACCTGGAACTGCACGAAAGCACCGGCGTCTACAGCAGGATTATCGGGCTCGTGGGCGACACGTCCGCGGTGGACACGGATCTTATCGGGGCCATGGAAATCGTGGAATCCGTCAAGCGCATCGACGAGCCGTACAAGGCGGCGAACCGGAAATACCACCCCCTGGACACCGTCGTGGAAATCGGATCGGGGGGCGTAAAAATCGGGGGCGGGCATTTCTGCACGATCGCCGGCCCCTGTTCCGTGGAAACCGAGGAACAGATCTGCGGGATCGCCAGGGACATAAAGTCCATCGGGGCAAAGATGCTTCGCGGCGGCGCGTTCAAGCCGCGCACCTCCCCCTATTCCTTCCAGGGGCTTGGCGGCGACGGCCTGGAGCTGTTGCTTAAGGCCAGGGTCGAGACGGGACTTCCCATCGTGACGGAAATCATGGATCTGTCGCAGCTTTCGCTGTTTGAGAACATCGACGTGATCCAGGTCGGCGCGCGGAACATGCAGAACTTCCAGATGCTGAAGGAGCTTGGAAGGGTAAGGAAGCCCATCCTTCTGAAAAGGGGTCTGTCGAACACGATCGAGGAATGGCTGATGAGCGCCGAATACATTATGGCCGGCGGAAACGGCGACGTGATTCTCTGCGAAAGGGGAATCCGCACGTTCGAGACGGCGACGCGCAACACGCTGGATCTGTCGGCGATTCCCGTGGTCAAGGAACTCTCGCACCTGCCGATTATCGTCGATCCCTCCCACGCCACGGGCCACGCGAAATACGTCGAGACCATGTCCATGGCGGCGGTCGCGGCCGGCGCGGACGGGCTTATAATCGAGGTTCACAACAATCCAACCGCAGCATGGTGCGACGGCCAGCAGTCCCTGACACCCGAGGCGTTCCGCAGACTGAGCGAAAAAATTGACGCGCTTCGAAAGGGCATGGGAGTCGCTTGACGGCGGCGGTCGCCGATTTAGGGGGAGGGAAGAGAATGGCCGAACAGGCGTTATCGGATAAGGTAATCGTGAACACCCAAGGTGGGAAGTACCCGGTTCTTATTGGCGAGGGCTTGGACTTTGGGAAACTTGCGCTGGACGTCAAGAAGCCGTGCCGGGTGGTCGTCGTCAGCGACGACAACGTTTTTTCCCTGTATGGCGACGCCGTTATGAAAAGCTTTGTCGAAAGCGGTTACAAGGTCAGCGGGTACATTCTAACAAACGGCGAGGCGTCTAAAAACTTCGACGTGGTTACAAGGCTGCTTCGCTTCCTTGTTCGCTGTGACGTAACAAGACAGGACATCCTTGTCGCGCTTGGCGGCGGCGTTGTCGGCGACGTTACCGGTTTTGCCGCGGCGATTTATCTTCGCGGCATAGATTTTATCCAGTTGCCCACCACGGTTTTGGCCGCGGTCGATTCCTCGGTGGGGGGCAAGACCGGCGTCGACCTGCCCGAGGGGAAAAACCTTGCCGGCGCGTTCCACCAGCCGCTTGCCGTGTTCTGCGACACGGGCACTTTCGCGACCCTGCCCAGGGAGGTCTACGCCGACGGCATGGCCGAGGTAGTCAAGCACGGGATGATCGCCGACAAGGACTTGCTTCTAAACCTGGGTAAGTTGTCGATAACGGAAATTTGCCGAAGGAACGTCGAGATCAAGGCCAGCATAGTCGAACAGGACGAGTTTGACAAGGGGCAGCGCATGTTGCTGAATTTTGGGCACACGATAGGCCATGCCGTGGAAACCCTAAGCGATTACCGTATATCGCACGGCAGCGCGGTCGCAATTGGAATGACGGCGATCGCCAGGGCAAGCGAAAAAAGCGGCCTGACCGAATCGCCCTGCCTGGAGGAACTGAAAAAAACATTGGAACATTTGGGTCTTCCCACCTCCTGCAGGTACTCCGCAAAGGAACTTGCCGATGCCGCCCTGCATGACAAGAAACGTTCGGGCGAGACAATCACGTTGGTTATACCCAAAAGAATCGGACACGCAGAGCTTTACAGGCTTCCCGTTTCAGAGCTTGACAACTTTATAGAGAAAGGAATAGTTGCGTAATGGACATGAAAATCACGCCAACACAGCTGTCGGGTACAATGGATGCGATTTCCTCCAAGTCGTTTGTACATCGTTTGCTTATCTGCGCGGCTTTGTCGCACAAGGAAACCACCATACGCCTGAACGGTACATGCGAGGATATCCTTTCCACGGTTCGCTGTATCGAGGCAATGGGCGGTTCCGTAAAAGTCGGCAGAAGGGAATTAATCGTCACGCCCATGAAAAGATTGCCGGACGAAGCGTCGAAAGCCCCGCCGTCTCCGGTCGTTCTGTCCTGCGGCGAAAGCGGGGCCACGGCAAGATTCGTTCTGCCGCTTGCCGCCTACTTTTTTGACAGCTTTAAGTTGGTAGGCGAGGGCAAGCTTCCCTATCGGCCGTTCGCCCCGCTTTGCAAAGCCCTGGCGGGCGCCGGGTGCAAGTTTGACGGCGACATGCTTCCTATCGTCGGCACGGGGGGGATTAAGTCGGGCAAATTCGAAATCGCGGGCAACGTTTCCTCCCAATTTATTTCAGGCCTTATGTTTCTGCTTCCGCTGCTCGACGCGGACAGCAGTATCACCATAACGACGCCGCTTGAGTCCGCCGGATACGTGAGCATGACCGCCGAGGTTATCGCGTTGTTCGGGATCGCGATAGAGAAGCAGGGAAACACCCTGCGTGTGACAGGAAACCGGCGCTATGATTCGCCGGGAACCGCGACGGCGGAAGGCGACTGGTCAAACGCGGCGTTTTTTCTGTGCATGGGCGCGCTTGGCGGCAGTGTCGACAGTTCGATATCTTTGAACGGGCTATACATGCGCTCCGAACAGGGTGACAAGGAAGTTGTCGAAATCCTCCGGCGCTTTGGGGCGACCGTGGAGATAGGCAAAAACGACGTTGTCAAGGTTAGCAGTGGGGCGCTGCACGGCATAGATATCGACGCGGCGCAGATTCCGGATTTGATTCCGACGCTTGCCGTTGTTGCGTCGGTGGCCGAAGGCGAGACCAGGATATTCAACGCCCAGCGTTTGCGGCTTAAGGAAAGCGACAGGATTCGAAGTGTGTTCGGCCTGCTTTCCAGTTTAGGTGGCGATGTTGAAACCACCGACGATGGCCTGCTTATTCGCGGTAAAAAAAGGCTGAACGGCGGTATCGTCGATGGCGCGGGCGACCACAGGATTGTCATGGCCGCGGCGACGGCGTCCTGTGTCTGCGAAAATCCCGTCGTCATAAAGGGTTTCGGGGCGGTCAATAAATCGTACCCTTCTTTCTTTGGTAATTTCAAACTGCTGGGGGGCGTTGCCGATGTCGTCTAGCTTGGGGAACAAGCTAAAGGTACAGCTTTTCGGGCAGTCCCATTCGCGTGGCCTGGGAGTCGTAATGGACGGCCTTCCGGCGGGCGAGGAAATAGACCTGGAGCGGGTAAACGAATTCCTGCGGCGGCGCATGGGCGGAAGGAACCCCTACTCGACGAAACGCGCCGAGCCCGACGCGCCGGAAATACTCGGCGGGCTTGTCGGCAACAAGACCTGCGGCGCGCCGCTGTGCGCCGTTTTCGAGAACACCAATACCCAGGGTTCGGACTACGAGGAACTTCGTTCCGTCCCCCGGCCTTCGCACGCGGATTACACAGCCTTTGTCAAACACTCGGGGCATAATGATGTGGGCGGGGGCGGGCATTTTTCGGGGCGGCTTACCCTGCCCTTGTGTTTCGCCGGGGCGGTGTGCCTGCAGTTGCTGGAACGCAGGGGCGTAACGGTTGACGCGCACATTTATTCAATCGGGGACGTTCAGGACGAGCCGTTCGGCGAGCCGTTCGACGCCCTGCCCGAATTTCCCACGCTAAGCAAGGACGCGGGCGAAAGGATGGTCCGCGCGATAGAGGCGGCGGCCGTGGACGGCGATTCCCTGGGGGGGGTTGTCGAATGCGGCGTGTGGGGTTTGCCCGTGGGCCTGGGCGACCCGATTTTTGGCAACATCGAAAGCCGCCTGGCCTATGGCCTGTTCGCCGTTCCCGCAGTAAAGGGCGTTGAGTTTGGCGCCGGGTTTGGGGCGGCGGCAATGAGGGGCAGTCGTTACAACGATCCTTTTTTCATGGATCAGGGCAAGGTAAGGACAAGGACCAACAACTGCGGCGGGATTTTGGGCGGGATTTCCAACGGTATGCCCGTTCTTTTAAAGGCGGCCTTTAAACCCACGCCGTCGATTTCCGTATCGCAGGAATCCGTCAATTTGGCCACGGGACAAAACGTGACACTAAACGTAAAAGGCAGGCACGATCCGTGCATCGTTCCCCGTGCGGTGCCTTGCGTAATCGCGACCACGGCGATTATCATATTCGATATAGTTTTGGAAGGAGTATAACGCGCCATGAGTGATGAAATTGCCGGAATCAGAAACAAGATCGACAAAATTGACGACGACCTTGCCCGCCTTTTCGCGGAGCGTCTTTCGCTGGTTGGGGAAATCGCCCACAAAAAGAAAGAGCAAAAACTGCCCGCCCTTAACACCGCAAGGGAACGCGAGGTTATAACCCGCCTTACGGAGGGCAAGCCGGATGACATAGCCGGTTACACAAAAACCCTTTACACGACGATTTTTGACCTGTCCCGATCCCACCAGGCCAAGACGCTTAGCGCGTCGCCCAAGGTCGCGGCCGAGATACGATCCGCCCTGGAAAACNCCCCGCAGCTTTTCCCGAAAAGCGCGGTCGTCGCGTGCCAGGGCACGGAGGGCGCTAACTCGACGACGGCCTGCGAAAGGCTGTTCGAACGGCCTTCGATAATGTATTTCAATACCTTTGAAGGTGTTTTTGGCGCGGTGGACAAGGGTCTTTGCAGGTACGGCATCCTTCCCATCGAAAACAGCCTTCACGGTTCGGTTACCGATATCTACGACCTGATGAACAAGTACAGGTTTTCCATCGTCCAGAGCGTGAAACTGCAGATCAACCATGTCCTGCTTGCCAAACCCGGCGCCAAGATTACGGGCATCAGGAAAATCTATTCCCACGAGCAGGCATTGGGGCAGTGCAGCGAATTTCTAAAGGGCACGAATATCGCGATCGAGGCTTGCGAGAACACGGCCCTGGCCGCAAAGATGATATCGGAAAGTGACGCTACGGACACGGCGGCCATTTCCTCGGTCCAGTGCGCCGAGCTTTACAACCTGGCCGTGCTTAGCGAAAGCATACAAAATAGCGACAACAACTACACAAGGTTCATCTGCATTTCCAAGCAACTGGAGATCTACCCCGGGGCAAGGAAAATAAGCCTTATGACGACGGTGTCGCACCGCCCGGGTTCGCTCTACCAGCTTATAGCAAAGTTTGCCGCGCTCGGCATCAACATGACGAAGCTTGAAAGCAGGGTCATGCCGAACAAGGACTTTGAGGCAATGTTCTACTTTGATTTCGATCTTTCCGTTCACGACAACGACGCCATCTTCAACCTGTTCTCCCAGCTTGAGGGCGGGGCCGATAAATTCGTGTTCCTTGGATGCTACCCCGAGGCATGAGGTACGGACTGATAGGGAAAACCCTGTCGCACAGCTACTCGAAGGCCATCCATGGTTTTCTGGGCAATCGGGAGTATGAGCTAAAGGAACTCCGGCTGGATGCCGTGGAGGGCTTTTTGCGCAGGGCGGAGTTCGAGGGAATTAATGTTACCATTCCTTACAAGGAAACGGTAATGCCCCACTGCGTGCCCGACGACGCCGCTAGAAAAATCGGTTGCGTAAACACCGTTGTCAACAGGGGCGGCACGCTGTACGGGTACAACACCGACTACTTTGGCTTTTCCTACATGGCAAAAAGCGCGAACATCGATTTCGCGGGGAAAAAGGTTCTTGTTCTTGGAAGCGGCGGCACGTCCAAAACCGCGGCCTGCGTGAGCCGCGATCAGGGGGCAAGGGAAATCGTCGTCGTGTCGCGGAACGGAAAAGACAACTATGAAAACATCGGCCGCCACGCGGACGGCGACGTGTTGGTCAACACAACCCCCGTTGGAATGTTCCCGAACAATGGGCAGTCCCCCGTTTCCTTGGATGGCCTTGCGAATCTTTCCGCCGTGATCGATGTCGTGTATAATCCCCTGCGGACCAGGCTGGTGCTTGACGCGCGGGAGCGCGGCATTAACACGGCAAACGGCCTTGCCATGCTGGTCGCGCAGGCATTATGCGCGCACAACCTGTTTTTTGGCGTCGAACCCGACGAACGTTCCGACGGCGTAAAAATCCAGGAAACCCTGGAGCAAACGGAGAAACTGTTTCTGAACATTGTCCTTGTCGGTATGCCCGGCTGCGGAAAGACAAGCGTCGGCAAAAAGCTTGCGGAGTTTTTCGAAATGGATTTTGTGGATACCGACCTCATGATCGAGGCAAGCACGGGCAGGAAAATCCCGGACATTATCCGCGAGAACGGGGAGCCTTTTTTTCGCGGGCTGGAACGCGACGCCGTTTCGCGGGCCGCCTCAAAAACGCACCAGGTGATTGCGACCGGCGGCGGAAGCGTTCTTGCAAAGGAAAACAGGGACGCGCTTTTGCAGAACGGCAAAATCGTTTTTCTGGAAAGGAAACTGGAAAGCCTGGCAACCCAAGGCCGTCCTCTTTCCGTCGACCTACAGGCCATGTACCGGCAGAGGCTGCCAATATATGAAAGCCTTTGCCATTACAGGGTTGGCGCGGAGGGCGGCCTGCAGGACACTTTCCTAAAGGTGGCGGGTCTACTGCAAAACCGATGCGTCCATGTCGCAGATTAGCTTGTACTCAATCGAATCGGCCAAGGCTATGCGGCTTGCGTCGATAATGTCCGCGGAGACCCCCACGGTGTTCCAGCTTCGCCGTCCGTCCGTGGATTCGATCAATACGCGCACCTGCGCCGCCGTCGCGTCCTTGCCGTCGATGACCCTGACCTTGTAGTCCTCCAGCCGCATCTTTGCCAGGTTCGGGAAAAAGTGGGTCAGCGCCCGGCGAAGCGCGGTGTCCAGCGCGTTTATCGGACCCTCCCCCTCGGCGGCGGCGATTTCGTACTGGCCTTCGACAAGGACCTTTACCCATGCGTGGGAACAGGCCAGGGTCTCCCCGGAGGGATGCTCGTTCATTACCCGGTAGGCGACGACGTTGAACAGGGGTTTGTGGTTGCCCATTTCCCGGCGAACCAGGATCTCGAAACTAGCGTCGGCTCCCTCGAAGGACCAGCCCTTGGCCTCCAGGCTTTTCATTTTTTCGGTCAGCGCGGCAACCGCCGGGTTTTCCCTGGTTATCGAAGGGTCGATCTTTTTTGCCCGTTCCGCGACGGCGGAGCGGCCGCCGACCTCGCTTAAAAGGATATGCCTTTCGTTGCCCACGGACGCGGGATCGACATGCTCAAAGGACCGTCTCAGTTTTAGGACGCCGTCGGCGTGCATCCCGCCCTTGTGCGAAAAGGCGCGGGTTCCCACGTAGGGCATACCGTCGTCCATGGAAACGTTGGCGATTTCCGCGACCCTGCGGGTAAGTTCCGAGACGCGGGCGAGGTTTCCCCCGGGCAGGCAGCGCAGGCTCATCTTTAGTTCCAGGCTGGGGATCAGCGCCGCCAGGGCGGTGTTGCCGCAGCGTTCGCCAAATCCCACCAGCGTTCCCTGGACGTGGGTACAGCCGGCCTGCACGGCGGCAATGGAATTCGCAATCGCCACGCCGGAATCGTTGTGCGCGTGAATCCCAAGGACGCCCTTTCCTTTGAACTCCGCCTGCACCGCCTTGATCCCCGCCGTAATGGCGTCGGGGAAAATTCCGCCGTTGGTGTCGCACAGGACGATCCTGTCCGCGCCGGCGTCCAGCGCCGCCTTTACCGTGGAAACGGCGTAGGCCGGGTTTGCAAGCCATCCGTCGAAAAAGTGCTCGGCGTCGTAAATTACCGTGCGGCCCTTGGATTTCAGGAAGGCGACGGTCTCGCAAATCATTGCGATGTTTTCGGCAAGCTCGGCCTTTAGAACCTCCGTTACGTGCAGGTCCCAGCTTTTGCCGAAGATTACCACGCCTTCGGTTTGGGCGTCCAAAAGGGAATGAAGGTGCCGGTCGTCCTCCGCCTTTATGCCCTTTTTGCGGGTCGCCCCAAAGGCGCACAGCTTCGCGTTTTTAAGTTTCAGGGAAGGGGCAAGGCGGAAAAACTCCATGTCCTTGGGGTTGCTCCCTGGGTTTCCGGCCTCTATCCACGCCACTCCAAGTTCGTCAAGGGCCTGCGCCACGGCAAGCTTGTCGCTCACCGAAAAGACGATGCCCTCCCCCTGCGCTCCGTCGCGCAGGGTTGTGTCAAATACCTCGATGCTCGAAGCCCGCGTTCCCTCAGCCATTTGTTCCTCCCGGGCTTCCCATTCCAAGGGTTCCCCATTCCGCGTTGTCCGGTACACTATAAACGGTATCCCGCAAAGATTCCAGATCCCGTCGTCCGGGGGCGGCTAGTCCAGTATCGTTATCGTGACGTCGTCGTCAAATGCCCGGTTCCCGATGTAGGCCACGCTGCCCGGGATTTCGACGCCAGTAAGCCGGTTTCTCGCGAACGCCCCTTCCCCAATATGGACCAAGCCGTCCGGGAGCGTTACGGCGGCGATCTGGTTTCCGGCAAACGCCCCAACCCCGATGTGCGTCACGCCGCCTGGAATGGCAACCTCGGTAAGCTGGTTTCGCCAAAACGCGGAGTTTCCTATATGCGTCACGCTTTCCGGAATGCTCACGGAGCCGAGCTGGTTGAACCAAAACGCCCTTTCCCCGATATAGGTAACGCCGTCCGGTATGGTAACGTCGCTTAGGGAGTTTTGCGCGAACGCGAAATTCTCGATCGTGATCAGGCCGTCGGGGAAGGTAACCTCGCTTATAAGGTTTGCTTGGAACGCCGCCTCGCCAATATGGACCACGCTGTTCGGAATGTTCACGTAGGCAAGCCGGTTTCTCGCGAACGCCTCCTCCGCTATAAGGATGACGGTTTCGGGAATGGTAACGGAGGTAATCTGGTTTCTCGTGAACGCCGAAAACCCAATCGATATAACGGGCAGGTTCTGAATGTACGGGGGGATCCGCACCTCGGTTTGCCCGCCTATGTACACGAGAATTTCCACGGCGTCGCCACCGGCGATAAGATGCACCAGAAAGTGCTCCTCGGGATCGAACCGCTCCCGGGGGGCGCACGCCGAAAACACGGCGAGCGTTACTATGGCAAGCAATGGGACGATTGTCCTTTTCACCTTGGGCTCCTCCTGGCAAGGATGCTATCAGGTTCCGAACGGAAAATCAAGGCCCGCGGCTTTTACGGGTTGCTGGCCCGTCTCGATACCGTGACGTTCCTGTCAAACGCCTCCGCGCAAATGTAGGTCACGGAGTCCGGGACGGTGACGACGATTAGCTGGTTTTCCTGGAACGCCCATGTCCCGATACTGGTCACGCTGTCGGGGATGACGACCCTGGTCAGTTGGTTTCTGAAAAAGGCCCTGTCCTTGATGCTGGTTATTCCATACGGGATGGCAATGGACGTAAGCCGGTTGTCGGCAAAGGCCGCGTACCCGATGTAGGCCACGTTGCTCGAGATGGTGGCGACGGTCAGCTGGTTTCCGGCAAACGCCCCTATCCCGATGCTAAGCACGCTGTTGGGGATGGTGATTTTGCTAAGGTTGTTTGCCGCGAACGCCCCCTCCCCGATGTGTTTTACGCCGTTGGGGATGCTGGCGTAGACAAGCCGGTTTTCCCTGAACGCGCCGTCCCCGATTGCCACGACCGGGAGGTTCCGTATGCGCGAGGGGATCCGCACCTCCGTGCCTTCGCCCCTGTATTCGACTATCTTGACGCCGCCGTCAACGACAACCACGGTAAAATCCTCCCGCTGGGGGGAGCACCCAGGAAACGCGACGAGCAGCGACAGGGCGAGCCCCAGAAGCGCCCCCTTGCCTTGGACGGACGGGCCTACGTTTTTGGCGGCAAAAAGAGCCATGGGTAAAATACTACATTAGTTTGGAAAAAAGTCAAGGGGGCTCGCGATTTTTCAACCGGAAGGCGAAAAATTTACCCGCTCGGACACGACAGTTGACAGGCTGTACCTTTTTGTCAGATTCCGGTACAATAGTCCGCATTATGAATGAAAAACATGTGTTATCGATAATCGAGACGTTCAACGCCTCCAACATCGCGGAAATCGAGATCGCGGAGGGAAACTTCCGCATGGTTCTGCGTAGGGACGCGGCCTTTAATCGGTCTGTGCAGGTTCATCCTGCCCAGGGTAGCCCCGCTGTTTCGGCCGCGGTTGCCGCCGCCGCCGTGCACGACTCGGCTCCCCTGCCGGCGCCCCAGGTGCATCTTAGCGTGCCCGCCGCCGCCAGCGGCAACGAGACCATCGACAGCCCCCTGGTGGGAACCTTCTACAGCGCTCCAAGCCCCGACGCGCCGCCCTTCGTCAAGCCGGGTTCCAAGGTCAAGGCCGGCGACAAGCTGTGCATACTGGAGGCGATGAAGATGATGAACAATCTGGAGGCGGAATTCGACTGCGAAATCGTCTCGGTGCTGGCGTCCAACGGACAGCTTATCGAGTTTGGCCAGCCCCTTTTCGAGATAAAGCGGGGCTAGGGTGTCCGCGGCAAACAACCGGCCGGAGATGGTTCCGGTCAAGCGCATACTCATAGCCAACCGGGGGGAGATAGCCGTCAGGGTTATACGCACCTGCCGCGAGATGGGTATTGAAACCGTGGCGGTTTATTCCTCCGCCGACAAGGACAACCTTCACGTCCGGCTGGCCGACCAGGCGGTCTGCATCGGCCCGCCGCCCTCGTCCAAGAGCTATCTGGTCAAGGAAAACATCGTCATGGCGGCCATGCACGCGAACTGCGAGGCGATCCACCCCGGGGTGGGCTTTCTGTCGGAAAACGCCGGCTTCGCCAGGATGGTAAGGGACCAGGGACTCGTTTTCATCGGCCCGGATCCGGAGGTCATAGAACTGCTGGGGGACAAGGTCCAGGCCCGGAAGACGGCCGAGAAGTACGGCCTCCCTGTCACGCCGGGGACCGGCGCGGTCGACGCCAAGGCGGCATCCGAGGGGGACGCCTCGGTGGTCGACGCGGCCAAGCGCCTGGGCTTCCCGGTGATCATAAAGGCGGCGGCCGGCGGCGGCGGCAAGGGGATGCGCATAGTCCGCAACCCCGAGGAGCTGGCCGAGAACATCGGCATAGCCAGCCGGGAGGCTGAGTCCAACTTCGCCGACGGGACTGTCTTTATAGAGAAGTACCTGGAAAACCCCCGCCACGTGGAACTGCAGATACTTGCGGACGGAAACGGAAACGTGGCGATCCTTGGCGAAAGGGACTGCACGGTGCAAAAGCACCACCAGAAGCTTATCGAGGAAAGCCCCTCGCCGGAGGTTACCGACGACATGCGGGTCAGGATGGCCGCCGGCGCGTCCTCACTCTTCCGCGAACTTAAGTACCGCGGCGCGGGGACCATCGAGTTCCTGGTCGAAAACGGCGAGTTTTATTTTATGGAAGTAAACGCCCGCGTGCAGGTGGAGCATCCGGTGACGGAGCTTGTCACCGGCACCGACATTATTCGCCAGCAGATCCTTGCCTGTACCGAGGGGCGCATGGAAATCGACCCGAACGCGATTAGCTTTAACGGCTGGTCCATCGAGTGCCGGATCAACGCCTTCACCTCGGGGGCTGTCAGCCGCTTGGAGGTGCCTGGTGGCCCGGGGGTGCGTTTCGATTCGTTCCTGTACAGCGGCTGCCAGGTGCCCCCCTTCTACGATTCCATGGTCGCCAAGCTTATCGTGCACGGAACCGACAGGAAACACGCCCTGGCGAAGATGGACCGCGCCCTGCGGGAACTGGTCGTCGACGGGATCAAGACCAACATCGAGATACAGCGGCGGCTCATTAACCACCCCGTTTTCGTGAACGGCATATTCGGCACGTCCTGGTACGGGGAAGTGGAGAAGGAAATTGAAAATGGCTGACAAAGAAGCCGAAAAGGCATGTCCAAGGTGCGGCGTTCCCTACGACAGGGCCGCGGTGGAGGCCGCCCTGAAAACCTGCCCCGGGTGCCACTGGCATTACAGGATGGAGCCGGAGGAGCGCGTCGCCTACCTTGCCGACGAGGGGAGCTTCGTCGAGTTTTCCGGGGACATACGCTCCAGGAACCCCATCGAGCTTCCGGGCTACGCGGAAAAGCTTGCCGAGGCGGAGGCCAAGTCCGGGAAAAAGGAGGCGGTCGTCACCGGAACCTGCACCATAGAGGGGCGGCCCCTGATCCTGGCGCTTATGTCCTTTCAGTTTATGGGCGGCTCCATGGGATCGGTCGTGGGCGAAAAGGTAAGCCGCGCCCTGCTTAAAGGGGCCGAGGAAAAAACGCCGGTTCTGGTGTTCACGACGTCTGGTGGCGCCAGGATGCAGGAGGGGATTTTCTCGCTCATGCAGATGGCCAAGACGGCCAGCGCCGCCGCCGAGATGGAAAAGGCCGGGGTTCCCTACTTCGTCATGCTCTGCGACCCGACCACCGGGGGGGTTACGGCCTCCTACGCGATGCTTGGGGACGTGACCATGGCCGAGCCGGGCGCCCTGGTCGGTTTTGCCGGTCCCCGCGTAATCGAGGGGACGATTCGGCAGACCCTTCCCGAGGGGTTCCAGCGGGCGGAGTTCCTGCTGGAAAAGGGTTTCGTGGACGTGATTGTCCCGCGCCGGGAACAGCGGCGGACGATTGCCGCGCTTATTGACCTTCACAGGAGCCAGCCATGAGCAGCATCGAGGAAAAAATCCAGGAGCTTAAAAAGCTTATAGAGGCGTCGGGTCTTGACGCGCGGGACGAAATCGTCCTGCTAGAGGAAAAGGTTCGTTCCCAGTCCAAGGTCGAAGGGGTCTGGCGGCAGGTGGAGCTTGCCAGGCATCCGGACAGGCCGTATTCCGTGGACTACATCGACCGCATTTTTGACGGGTTTATCGAATTGCACGGCGACCGCGCTTTTGCCGACGATCCGGCGATCGTGGGCGGCGTCGGCTTTCTCGGCTCGCGCCCGGTAACGGTTATCGCCCAGCAGAAGGGCCGCACGCTAAAGGAGAACGTCTGGCGCAACCACGGCATGGCCAACCCCGAAGGCTACAGGAAGGCCCTGCGCCTTGCCAAGGCCGCGGAAAAGTTCCGCCGTCCCATCGTTACCTTCGTGGACACCTCCGGGGCGTACCCGGGCATGGGTTCCGAGGAGCGGGGCGTGGCGGAGGCCATTGCCCGCAACCTTAGGGATTTTTCCCAGCTTCTTACCCCAATAGTCTGCGTCATAATCGGCGAGGGCGGTTCCGGCGGCGCCCTGGGGATTTGCGTCGGGGACAAGATCCACATGCTGGAGAATGCCATCTGTTCGGTTATAAGCCCGGAAGGCTGCGCCTCGATACTCCTAAGGGACGCGTCCAAGGCGAAAGAGGCGGCGGCGATGCTCCGCATAACGTCCGGCGACCTTTCCGCGTTCAAGATGATAAGCAGCGTTATCCCGGAGCCAGAAGGGGGCGCCCACCTGGATCCCGACGGCATGGCCAGGGCGGTAAAGGAAAAACTTGTCAAGGATCTTGACGATCTCTGCGCGAAAAAGCCCGAGGTTCTTGTGCGAAGGCGCAACCATAGGATAAGAAAGTTTGGGCACTGGAGCGAGGGCGCCTAGGGATGAGGAAAGCGATTTCTGCGGATCCGTTACTGTTGCTGGCTGGCGCGTCGTCCGCCCCTGGCGAGCCGGTTAGGTTCTGGTAGTTTTAGGCGAAAGACGGGGCGGCGACGCCCCTTTTTTTCGAACAAAGGGGCGTAATGAACCTGATCCTTTTCGAGGCGCACGAGCTAGGCAAACCACTTCCCAGGCGGGACGAACGGGTCATACACCTTGTCAAAGTGCTGCGTAAAAAAGAAGGCGACGGTTTTGACGCCGGCGTGTTCGGGGTTGGCCTGGGCAATGGCAAAATCGAAAGGACCAACGCGGACGGCTCGCTGAGTTTTTCCCTAGGCATAAACATCCCCCCCCCCCCGCGCTTGCCGGTTCGCGTTGCCGTGGGGTTTCCCAGGCCAATACAG
>WQRP01000031.1 GCA_009786675.1 Treponema sp.
TGGGAGCCAAGCTGTCCCACGCTTGACCATTTCGACAACGATACGCTTAACATAAATTTCCAGACCCCGCGCGTTCCACTGGGAAAGGACGCGATGTCCCTAGGCGAGAAGCCCGGCCATCTGCGGCTTTACGGCGGGGACAGTCTTACCTCCACCTTTAACCAGGCGCATGTGGCGAGGCGCTGGCAATGCCTGGACTTCGACGCCGGAACCTCCCTGGCCTTTGCCCCCGTAAACCTGCAACAGATGGCCGGTCTTGTCAACTATTACAACACCGCGAACTGGACGGCGTTGTACATTACGTTCAACGAGGAAAAAGGACGGGTGCTTGACATGATGTCGGCCGACAACAACGTTTTCACGAATCCCATCGACGGCGACGAAATACCCGTTCCCGACGGTACCGAGTACGTTCACCTGATGACGCGGGTGCGCGGCGAGACATACACGTACCACTATTCCTTTGACAGGGATGCCCGCGACGATGCCACGTGGCACGAGATTCCCGTTAAGTTTCATTCACACAAACTTTCCGACGACTATGCCTGCGGGGCCGCGTTTACCGGGGCCTTTGTGGGGATGTTCTGCACGGACGGTTCGGGCACGAGGCTTCACGCGGATTTCGATTATTTTATGTACAGGGAAAACTGACAGGAGGTTTCGTAGAGGCGTATGACAAAAAGAGGTGTGCCGGTTCGAAAGCCAGTTTTTCAGGATAGAAATTTTGGGGTATCACGGCAGACGCTTAGGCCGGGGGCGTTGGCAGACGGGTGTAAGCCATCGGCAACGTTGTGGTCGCCACCTTGTCGCAAAACGCCTTGTCGTGTTCCACAAAGATCATAGTCGGTTTGTATGCCAGGATCAGCTCCTCTATCTGCATACGCGACAAAACATCGACGTAGTTCAACGGTTCATCCCAGACGTAAACATGGGCGCGTTCGCAAAGGCTGCGGGCGATTAGAACTTTCTTTTTCTGCCCCGCGCTGTAGTCGCCCATGTCCTTGTCGAACTGAGCCCGCGAAAAGTCAAGTTTGTTAAGCATGCTCATAAAAAGCGTTTTGTCTACCTGCCGTTCCTCGGCGTAATCCGTCAGGCTCCCCGTCAAAAACGACGCGTCCTGTGGGACATAAGAAATTACCAGTTGGCTTCCTATGTTCACTTGCCCCGTGCGCGGCACGTTTTCGCCGCATATCAGTTTTAGTATGCTGCTCTTGCCGCTTCCGTTCCCGCCCTGCAGGGCAACGCGATCCCCGGACTCAAGCGTCAGGTTAAGGCCGCGCAGAACCTCCCTGCCGTCGTAAACTATCGCCACGTCGCTTAGTTCCAACAGGCGTTTTGCACGGTAGGCTTGCGGCTTTAGTTCCAGTTTTTGCGCGGTTTCGATATTTTTCAGCAGCCTGCTTTTTTGGTCGATGGAATTGTCCAAACGTTTTTCAATCGTTTTGCTTTTCTTCATCATCTTGGCGGCCTTGTGCCCGACGAACCCCCTGTCCGGCTTCAGCCCCGAGTTAAGCGCAAATTTGCCTTTCTCGGTTTTGTCGGCCCAACGCGCCCTTTGCGCCGCCGACTCGCGCAGGCGGCCGATCTCGGATTCCAGCCGCTGGTTTTGCGCCATCTCAAACGAGTCCCGCCTTTCTTTCTGTTCCGCCCAGACGCTGAAATTCCCCCGCGTAATCTCGATGCTCGTTTTGTTTATCAACAAAATATGATCCACGCACTCGTCCAGAAAATTCCTGTCGTGCGAGACCAGAATAAACCCCGCCTTGCCCTTTAAGTACCGTGCGACTATCTGCCTTGCCGCCATGTCCAAATGGTTTGTCGGCTCGTCTATGAGCAAGAAATTGTTTTCCCGCAGAAACAGCCCCGCCAACAAGACCTTGGTTCGCTCGCCGTTTGACAGTGTCGCAAACGGACGGCGCAACACGTTTTCGTCAACCGCTAATTTTGACAGTTCCTTTTGTACTTTCCAAAGCAGCGCGTCAGGCGCAATCCCCTCCAGAATGTCAATCGTATTTTTATGCGAATCGGCGACGTCCAACGGAAAGTAATCGAAATTCACGTTTGCCGAAATCGTGCCGGCGTATTCGTATTTCCCCATCAGCAGTTTCAAAAAAGTGGTTTTGCCCCGCCCGTTTCGCCCGCAGAACCCGAGTTTCCAGTCGGTGTCCATCTGAAACGAAACGTCCGTGAATATGTCCTCACGGCCGCCGTCGTAGGCAAAAGTCAGTTTGGAAACGTCTATCAGGGACATGCCCGCACTTTACCATGCCCGGGAAAAAATGTATACTTGCCCCATGAACATCAGGGATCGTTACGCGCCCTCACCCACGGGGCTGCAGCACGTCGGCGGTGTCAGGACCGCCCTTTTCAACTACCTTTTTGCCCGTTCCAAGGGCGGGGCGTTTGTCCTGCGGCTGGAGGACACCGACCGCACGCGCTTCGACGAGAATTCCGTGCAAAACCTTTACGACACTTTTGACTGGTTGGGCATCCGCTGGGACGAGGGGCCGGACGCCGGCGGGGACTTCGCCCCTTACGTCCAGTCCGAGCGGACGGAGCTTTACAAAAAATACGCGCGGGAACTGCTAGGCAAAGGGCGAGCCTATCGTTGTTTCTGCACGCCGGAACGAATCGAGAAAGTCCGCAAGGAACGCGAGGCGGCCCGTTCCCCGGAAACCGGTTACGACCGCCTGTGCAGGGAAATCCCCGGGGAGGAAGCGGAACGGCGGGCGCAATCCGGCGAGGCTTACACGGTAAGACTGAAAATCCCCCTTGGCGAAACCACCCGTTTTCGCGATTACCTTTTGGGCGAAATCGAGTGGAAAAACGACGACGTAAACCCCGATCCGGTGTTGCTCAAATCCGACGGCTTTCCCACCTACCATCTTGCAAACGTTGTTGACGATCATTTTATGGGGATAAGCCACGTCCTGCGTGCACAGGAATGGCTTGCGTCGACACCGCTTCACGTGATTATGTACCAAAGCTTTGGCTGGGAACCGCCGGAGTTCTGCCACCTTCCATTGGTGACGGGGCAGGACGGCAAAAAACTCAGCAAGCGGCACGGGGCGACAAGCATCGACGAATTCCGCAAGCAGGGATATCTGCCCGAGGCATTGCTGAACTACATTGCCCTGCTCGGCGCGTCATACGAGGACGGCAGGGACATATACAGTATCAAGGAACTGGAAAGCCTCTTCAGTCTGGACAGGCTCAACAAGGCCCCGGCGATCTTCGACTATAAAAAACTGGAATGGTTTAACGGCCAGTACATACGGATGAAAAGCGACGCGGAACTTGCCGAACTGTGTATGCCGTCGGCAATCGAGGCGGGACTTTTCGGAAAGGCCCCATCGGCGGAGCAGCGAAAGCTTTTCGAGGCCGCGATGCCCCTTGTACGCGAACGGCTGGTCTTCCTGCATGAGGCCGCCGAAAAAATCGGCTACCTGTTCCGGGAGCCGGAACTTCCGGCCGGGGAGGAATTTATCCCCAAAAAGTCCAGCCTGGAAGAAACGGTACGGCTTCTTAGGCTAGGCACGGAACTGATACGACCCATCGCGGAAGCGCGGGACGACGCAACGGCAGAGGCCTTTATAAAGGAACAGGCCGAAAGGAACGCCGTAAAGCTGGGCGACCTGATGATGCCCCTGCGGGTCGCCATAACGGGAAGCAGGGTCAGCCCCCCGCTATTCGGCTCGGTGCGACTGCTCGGCGCAGAGCGATCCCTGGGGCGGGTGGAACGAGCCCTGCGTTTGCTGGAGGGGAATGGCTAGCCTGCTCAATAGGCTTGTTGCTCCTAGGGCGTTCGCCGGGAAATCCTCTTTAAGCATTTTTAACGAAGTGCCCTAAATGCGGCAGCGCCGAGGGTTTCACTGGAGCCAGAGACGCTCCTGCAACAAATGCAAGTACCCAAGGAAGTACACCGAAGGGAAGCGCAGGAACACCCGCGACATACACGGGCATAAACGCCGACCTGCGGCACGTTTAGAGACATGGTTTTGACACTCCCCCGGCCTTCCCACCCCTTCAAAAAAGCGCCCGCGTCGTGTATAATGGGCGCGGCATGAGACTCGACCCCATTCTTTCCAAGGCAAGCAGGCTCGCAAGGGCGGGCAAGTACGAGGCCGCCCTTAGGATCCTCCAGCCGGAGGTGCTTCGTTACGACAGGTCCTTCAACTACCACTATCTTTTGGGGGCGGTCTGCCTTCGCGCCGGGGACTTCGGCGGCGCGCTGACCTACCTGCGTATCGCCCACGAGCTAAAGCACCGCGATCCCCTGGCCATCCTGGGGCTGGCCGCCCTGTTCCTGCGCCGGGGCGACACGAGCCGCGCCGTGGATCTCTACCTGGAGGTTCTGGAATTCGATCCGTCCAACCGCGTCGCCAAAAGGGCCTTGAAGATTATCCGCAGGCAGGCGGGCACCGAGACCTTTTCCGTCTGGCTAGAGGCGGGGCGGCTTTCCTCAGTGTTCCCGCCTATCCCGTTTCCGGGCCTTTCCGGAAAGGGGCTGGCCGTGGGCGCGCTCGCGCTGGCCGCGGCCTTCGCGGTGGGGTTCGGCGCGACGGTCTTTCTGGGGCTTGTCCCAAGCCCGTTCAGGACGCGGGGGGCAAGGGAGATTCCCCACGGGCTTGCCCTGACATGGGACGACCGCACGTCCCCAGTCGGCGAGGGCGGCTTCCACAGGTACGTGCTTACTCCCAGGCAGGCTCTTGATGCCTACGACAGGGCTCTCGCGCTTTTCTCCGAGCACCGGGACGAGGCGGCCAGGATCCACCTGAACCGCATCCTGGAATCCAACGCCGCCGATGGCCTTAAGAACAGGGCGCGGCTGATGCTTTCGCTTCTTGACGTCCCCGGCTTCGACACATTCAGGAGGGACGACAACGTCAGCCACGCCCAGGCGTGGCAGGATCCGCCGCTTTACCAGGGGGTCCACGTGATCTGGCGGGGGATAGCCTCGAACGTGTCGATTACCGACCGTGGCACCTCGTTCGATTTCCTGCTCGGCTACGACGCCCCGAGGATCGTCGAGGGCTTGGTTCCCGTCGTGTTCGACCATGCCATCCCCCTGACCGGGGATCCCTTGGAGGTCCTGGGCCGCATAGTGCCGGTCGGGGACGACGGCCGCATAAGGCTCGAGGGAATTGCGGTCCGCACGAATCTATGAGGGCGGTGGTACAGAGGGTTACGGAGGCCGGCGTAACCGTTGACGGCAAGGCTAGGGGGCGTATAGGCCTGGGTTTGCTGGTCTATCTTGGCGTGGCGCTGGACGACGGCCGGGCCGACGCCGACTGGCTCGCGGAAAAAATCGCCGCCCTGCGGATTTTCGACGACGCGGATGGCCGGATGAACCTTTCGCTTGCCGAGGTGCCCGGCGGGCCTTGCGCCGTGCTCGCCGTCTCGCAGTTTACCCTGATGGGGGACGCGCGAAAGGGGCGAAGGCCTTCCTGGTCAAAGGCGGCACCGCCGGAAAAGGCTCGCGAGCTGTACGAGTACTTCATGGGGCAAATTCGGGGGCGGGGACTGGTATGCGAAAGCGGCGAGTTCCAGGCCCGCATGATGGTCAGTTCGGTCAACTGCGGGCCGGTGACGATCCTGCTGGACAGCAGGGACGCCCTACGTTCCGCGAGCCTAGAGTAGCCAGGAGGCTTCCGAGGCCTCCGCCGGGGCGTAGTGCCAAAGGGCCGGGGACTTTAGGTAGGCGGTCGCGTCGAACTTTAGCAACAGTTCCCCCATCGGGGCGTGGGTCACGATGCTGTTGATTACCCGGGCGGAAAGCCAGGTGGACGGCACGATTTCCAGCCCGGGGATCCGGCCGGCCAGCGCGTCCGGGCAGACGGTGTCAGTCACCATGATACGTTTCAGCAGACCCTCTTGGGAAAGCGCCGAGATTCGCTCCAGCGCGGGCGGCGAGAACAGGGCGTGCACGGCGACTATGTTTATCTCCCTGGGCTTCAGCGGGGCCAGGGCCCTGACCAGGCTTTCCACGGATCCTGCGGTGTCAACCATGTCGTCGACTATCCACAGATCCTTGCCCTCGACCGGCTCCGCGCTCAGTATGTCAATCGACTCGATGGAGTTCGCCTTGGAGGTGTCCCGTTGCTTGTGGGCGATTACCAGGGGCGTCCTGAAGGCGTTGGCGAAAATCCGCGCCAGCTTCTCGCCGCCGGCGTCCACCGAGCAGAAGGCCCAGTTGGGGCGCACCTCGGCTTCCAGCTTTTTCATGTCCCGGATGTACGTGTCGCAGATGTGCTGCTGCAGAAGGGTGTGCGCCGGAATGTCGTCCAGCGCGCATATCGTCGGATCGACCATCGACTTCGACTTGTCCGAGTGGAGCTGGTAGGTGATTATGTGCTGGGCCCCAAGGCTGGCAAGGGTTTTCAGGTGAACCCACAGCCCCACGGAACTGCGCCTAAGGGTGCGATCCGATCTGGAGCAGGAAACGAAGGGCTCGAAAACCGTGATCTTCCCCGGCTGGCAGCGCTTTAGCGCGTCCACCGCGTGGTAGAGCTCGATTTTCGCCTCCTCCAGGCTTATCCCGGCCTCGTTGCGGGCGCAGGACGCGAAGACCACGGCGTGCTTGCCCCGCACGGACGAGGCGACCGTGACCTCCATTTCGCCGTCCGCGAAGCGGTCGGTGCGCAGCAGGTCAACGCCACCGAAATGCTCGTGCCTGCCGACGAAACGGGGGAACTTCGCCAGGCTTTCGACGACCCTTTCGGCGTAGCCCCTCATCGACCTTGTCGCGCAGATGACGAAATCGCTCATGCCTTTTCCGCCTCGACCACTACGCTGACCAGCTTGTCCGGCACGCTGACGACCTTCAGTATCCTGCGCCCCTCCGTCCATTTCGTCACGCCGGGCAGCGCCAGCGCGGTCTTTTCAAGATCCGCCCTGCTGGTACCGGTCGCCGCCGTGAACTTGTCCCGGATCTTCCCGTTGACCTGCACGACGATTGTCGCCTCCTCGTCTATGGTCAGGCTCTCGTCGAAGGCCGGCCAGGGGGCGAGGCTTACCGATTCCCGGTGCCCAAGCCTTTCCCATAGCTCCTCTCCCAGGTGCGGGGCGTAGGCGCCCGCCATGATTACCAGCGGCTCCCACAGGGACGGGGGAACCTCGGCCAGCCTGTTAAGCTCGCCAGAGTAGACCATCATCGCGCTGATCGCGGTGTTCAGATCCAGGCTCGCCGTGTCCTTGGTCACCTTCATGATCGTCCGGTGCATCAGCCTGTTAAGCGCTTCCGGCGCGGGCGCGTCCGGCCGGCACTTTCCGCCGATCGCCCACAGCCGCTCCAGGAAGCGCGACACGCCGACAAGGCCGGCGGTAAGCCAGGGCTTGCTGACCTCCAGCGGCCCCATGAACATCTCGTAGACTCGCATCGAGTCCGCGCCGTAGGCCTCGATTATGTCGTCCGGGTTGACCACGTTCCCCCGGCTCTTGCTCATCTTCTGGTTGTCCTCGCCCAGGATCATGCCCTGGTTTATCAGCCTTTGGAAGGGCTCGACGCTGTTGACAAGGCCGTGGTCGTACAGAACCTTGTGCCAGAACCGGCTGTACAGCAGGTGCAGGACGGCGTGCTCCGCCCCGCCCACGTACAGATCCACCGGCATCCAATAGTCGATTTTGTCGCGGGCGGCGAACGCGTCCGGGTTGCCCGGATCCAGGTAGCGCAGGTAGTACCAGCAGGAGCCCGCCCACTGGGGCATCGTGTTGGTTTCCCTTTTCGCCGGGCCTGAGCATTTGGGGCAGGGGGCGTTCACCCACTCGTCTATGCCGGCCAGCGGGGACTCCCCGGTGCCGGTGGGCGCGTAGGATTTTACCTCCGGGAGCCTAAGGGGCAGCTCGCTTTCCGGCAGGGGCACTATGCCGCACACCGGGCAGTGCAGCACCGGGATCGGCTCGCCCCAGTAGCGCTGGCGGCTGAAGACCCAGTCCCTCAGCCTGTAGTTCACGGCCTTCCGGCCGGCGCCCCTTTCCTCCAGCCACTCGGTCACGCGCCGCTTCGCCTCCGCCGTGGGAAGCCCGGAGAATTCCCCGGAGTTCACCGCCCAGCCGTCCCCGGTAAAGGGCTCCCCCGGGGTTCTGGAGTAGTCCCTCCCGGCCTCCGGGCGTTCCCCGGCGACCACCCGGACTATGGGCAGGCCGAAGGCCCTGGCGAAGTCCCAGTCCCGCTCGTCGTGCCCGGGAACCGCCATGATAGCCCCGGTGCCGTAGGAGACGAGCACGTAGTCGGCGATCCACACCGGGATTTTCCCGCCGGTCGCCGGGTTTACCGCGCAAGCCCCCGTCCAGACCCCGGTCTTTTCCTTGGCCAGGTCGGTGCGCTCAAGGTCGCTCTTGCGGGCGGCCGCCAGGACGTAGGCGTTTACGGCCTCCCTTTGTTCCGGGGTGGCAATCTTTTCGACCAGGGGATGCTCCGGGGACAGGACCATGTAGGTCGCTCCGAAAAGGGTGTCCGGCCGGGTGGTGTAGACCTCGATCCCCTCCCCGGCCGCCCGGCCGGCAATCCCGAAGACGAGGTTCGCGCCCTCGCTGCGGCCGATCCAGTTTCGCTGCATCAGCTTTATCGGCTCCGGCCAGTCAAGGCCGTCAAGGTCGGCCAGAAGCCTTTCCGCGTAGGCCGTTATCTTCAATATCCACTGCCGGATTCGCCTTCGGGTGACCGGCTCGCCGCAGCGGTCGCAGGCCCCGTCCTTGACCTCCTCGTTGGCCAGGCCGGTCTTGCAGGACGGGCACCAGTTGATGGGGCTTTCCGCCTCGTAGGCGAGCCCCCTCTCGAAAAGCTTCAGGAAAATCCACTGCGTCCAGCGGTAGTAGTCGTCGCTTGAGGTATCGACCTCGCGGTCCCAGTCGTAGGAAAAGCCCAGGGCCTTAATCTGCCGGCGAAAGCGCCCTATGTTGGCGGCGGTGGTCGCCGCCGGGTGGGTGCCGGTCTTGATCGCGTAGTTCTCCGCCGGCAGTCCGAAGGAGTCGAAACCCATCGGGTGCAGGACGTTGTAGCCGTTCGCCCGCAGGTAGCGGCACCAGATGTCGGTGGCCGTGTAGCCCTCCGGATGCCCGACGTGCAGCCCCTGGGCGGATGGGTAGGGGAACATGTCCAGGACGTACCTCCGCCTGTCCTTCGGGAAGGCCGGATCCTCGACCGCCCTGAAGGTCCTGTTTTCCTCCCAGTATTTCTGCCACTTGGGCTCGATGTCCTTAAACGGGTACGCGCTTTTTGCCATGGTGCCTGCTCCTATAGGGTCATAGTAAAGAACGGGGGGGAAATAGTAAAGGGAAGGGCCCGGAGCAATTTTTTTTGACATTTGTCCCGATTTGTGCCATAATTCCCCAATTGGGCCGCCCCTGCAAAGCGGGAAGGCCACGCAAAAAAGGAAGTTGCAGTGAAAGGCAGACAACCCCCGTTCGACAAGGCGCACAGGCTAAGGCTGAGTTTTCCCCGCAAGCTGATCCTGGGCGTGACGCTACTGTCCGTTCTTGGCCTGGCCGTCGTGTTTGTCGTCGTGAACACCCTGGTGCGCGGCATCATATACGAAAGCGTGATGGGCATCGCCCAGCGAAACAAGGTCATCCAGGCGGGCGAGATAGACAACTGGTTCGGCGTCGCCGGCCAGACGGTAAGCAGCATGGCGACCGCCCTTAGGGCGCTGCCGTCGGACGAAGGCTTCGCGGCAATCGCCGAGGGCTTTTTCGCGGAGTACGACTTTATCGAGAACACCTTTATAGGGTTCCCGGACGGGCGCGCGATCAACGGCGCGGGCTGGGCCGCCCCGCCGGACTGGGTTTCCACCGGCCGCCCCTGGTACGTTGCCGCCCGTGCCGCCGGCGGGGGGATGGCGACCACGAACCCGTACCTGTCCTACGCCACGGGCAACGTCGCCATCACCATGTCCATGTGGGTGCCCGAACTTGACGCCGCCGTTGGCGCGGCCGTCTCGCTAAGCCCCGTCCTGGACAGCGTCGCCAGGCACCCCATCCTGGCGGGCGGGTACCTGCTTATCGTGGGGCCTGACGGCGACATAATCGCCTATCCGAATTCCCCCAGGCCCGGGATGCACACAATCCACGACATTCCCAACGGCCACCTCATAATGGACAGCGTCGCCTCCGGGACGCTGGTCGGGTATTTCGACGATCCCTACCTGGGATCCTCCTACTTCATAGCCACGCCGCTTGGCCGGGTCGACTGGACCCTGGTCGCGGTCATTCCGTCCGGGGTAACCCGGGTGCCCGTCACCCGGAACCTGGCGCTGATCATGGCCACACTGGCGCTCGTCATGGTGGGCATGCACGTCTTCATGGTGTCCTTCGTCTCCCGAATCACGAGAAGCATGGAGGAAAGCGGCGCCGCCGAGGAAAGGCTCCGGGTCGTTTTCGACAAGATGCCCCTGGCCTCCAACATCCGGGACAGGGACTTCAACATCCTGCAGTGCAACGCCGAGGCCCCCAAGCTGTTCGACATGCGGGACAAGCAGGAGTACATGGACAGGTTTTTCGAGCTTTCCCCCGAATTCCAGCCCGACGGCTCCCCATCGAAGGACAAGGCGGAGAACCTGATAACGGCGGCCTTCGAGACCGGCCGCCAGCAGTTCGAGTGGATGCACCGCAAGCTGGACGGCGAGCCGATTCCCTGCGAGGTTACCCTTATACGCATCGACCTTATGGACGGGGACTACCTTCTGGCGTTCGTCAGGGACCTGCGCGAGTACTACGAGAACCAGGAGCACGCCCGCATGATAGGGCAAAGGCTAAACGCCATGCTGGACTCCTCGCCCCTGGCCTGCTGCATTACCGACGACGACTACAACGTCCTGGACTGCAACGCCGCGGCGGTCAAGCTTTTCGAGCTGAAGGACAAGAAGGAGTTCTGCGACAAGTTTTTCGCGCTCTCGCCCAAACACCAGCCCGACGGGACGCTTTCGCAGGAAAAGCTCGGCCAGGTGGTAAGGCAAACCTTCGAGACCAACAGGGTCCAGTTCGAGTGGATGCACCAGACCCTGGACGGAAAGCCAATCCCCTGCGACGTCATTATCGAGCGGATCACCTTCGGCGACAGGTCCGTCAAGGTCGGCTACCTGCGCGACCTGCGGGACTTCCACAGGTACCAGGAAACCGAGCGCGTCGCCCAGCAAAGGCTGCAGGCGATGCTGGACTCCTCGCCCCTGGCCTGCTACATCTTCGACGGGAACTTCGACGTCCTGGAGGTCAACCAGGAAATGATCAAGATCCTGGAGCTGGCCGACAGGCAGGACTACATCGGCCGTTTCTTCGACTTCTCGCCGAAGTACCAGCCCGACGGCAGGCTTTCCATGGAAAAGATGACGGAAAAGACAAGGACGGCCGTGACGGGCGGCAGGTCCCATTTCGAGTGGATGTACCAAACCCTGAGCGGAAAGTCCATCCCCAGCGAGATGACCGTGGTGCGCGTGACCCTGGGCGGCAAGGACCTTCTGATCGGCTACGTGCGCGACCTGCGCGAGATAAACGCCGCCGTTTCCATGGTAAAGCAGCTTGAGAAGCTCGCCTTTACCGACACCCTGACCGGCGCCCGCAACAGGCGCTACTTCATGGAGACGGCGGAGCGGGAGCTGCACTCGTGCATCGACGCCGGCCAGGACTTCGCGGTCGTGCTGTTCGACATAGACCACTTCAAGCTCGTCAACGACACCCACGGCCACGACATAGGCGACGAGGTGCTGAAAATCATAGTCGCTCGCACCCGCCACACGCTAAAACACGACACCCTAGTGGCCAGGTACGGAGGGGAGGAATTCGTGATCATGCTTCCCGGGGTCAGCCATGCCAACGCCGTGAAGGCGGCGACGCAAATCCTGGAAAAAATCGAGTCCACGCCCTTCCTGGCGGAGGGCCTGGAGATAAGGGTCACCGTTTCCCTGGGCGTCGCCTCCAGGACCGCCGGCTGCGCGGTGCTGCAGGACATCATAAAGAACGCGGACAGGGCCCTCTACCACGCCAAGGAAACCGGCAGGAACAGGGTCGTTTCCTACGACGCCATGCCGGGGACCCGCCCTTGACTAAAATGTTGTATGCGGGACGAATTTTTCGTTTGCTTTTCCCTGGGGGCGTGTTATAATATCGGTTAGGGGGCAGCGACATGGGCGAAAAAATCAATTCTGTGGCGGAAACGACCGTAGAAAACCCCTCCTTGCACGGGATTGAGGATCCCTGCGAGTTTGACGACATGGAGGAACTGGAGCCGGCGGAGCTAAAGCTTGACAGCCTCGATCTCGAGGAACTGGAGACCGAGGAGCTTGATCTGGGCATGGCCGGCAAACCCGATCCTGCGAACGGCGGGATGGGCGGCGGCGAGGAGTTCGCGGAGCTGGAGGAGCTGGGCGAGGACGCCAGGGGTCCAAGGCTGGCGGAGACCGCGGCGTACTCGATGTCGTACAACCCCGAGGGCGGTAACGTGGTCGCCGATCGCAAGATAGACTCCTTCGTCCCCAGCGAGTTCCTGCGCCTTTTGGGAAAAAGATCCATCGTCGAGCTAAGGCTGGGGGACTACCTGAAACGGGAGATGACGATCTTCTTTTCCGACATAAGGCAGTTCACCGAGATATTCGAGAGCATCTCCCCGGAGGAGGGCTTCAGGTTCATCAACTCCTACTTTACCCGGGTCGTCCCGATTATCAACCAGTACGGCGGCTTCGTGGACAAGTACATGGGCGACGCGATAATGGCCATTTTCCCGCAGTCCAACGGCGCGGACATGGCGGTGCGCGCCTCGGTCGAAATCCAGAAGCAGATGAGGGAGTACAACAAGCACAGGGCCAGCACGGGATACCGTTCCCTGAACGTCGGCATAGGGATTCACACCGGGCCCATCATCCTTGGCGTGGTCGGCACCCACAACCGTATGCAGAACACCGTTATTTCCGACGCGGTGAACCTCGCCAGCCGCATCGAGAGCCTGACCAAGTCCTTCGGGGTCGCGATGGCGATAAGCGGGCAGACCTTCCGCAAGCTTGAGCACCCAGAGAAATACATGTTCCGGTACCTTGGCAACGTAAGGGTCAGGGGCAAGAGCGAGCCCACCTCGGTCTACGAAATCCTAAACGGCATCGACGAGACCCTGATGGAAAAAAAGGTCATGACGAGCCGCGACTTCGAGCAGGGGCTTTTCAGTTTCGCGCTCAGGAAATACTACGACGCCCTGGCCAACTTCAACAGGGTACTGAACGTCATCCCCGAGGACCGCGCCTCCACCGTCTACAGCGAGCGCTGCCAGAAATACCTAAAGAGGGCGTAGGCTGGGAATAGCGCGGGTCACGAAGTCAAACGTCGATTCCTTCCTGCGCGGTTACCGCGTGGTTTCCTGTAGGATAAGAAACTCCAGGCTTAAGGCCAAGCGGCTCGCCATGCTGGAAATGTTTCTGGCACAGCACGGCAACGGAATCCTGGCGATAAAAAACGGCCCCCTAGGTGACCTTAAGGGGATCGCGTCCTTTTTCTGTCCTAGGGAAAACCTCGCGTCGTTTAGGGAAAGGCTGCCCGGCGTCGGGTACTGCGACAGATTTTATTTGCTGGACTTCGGGGACGAGCCCGGGGACAGGCCCGTCGCCCTGGGCTCGGTCAACCCGCAGGTGTGGAAGGGCCGGAAATTTTCCGTCCGCGTTTTTTACGGCCAGGACGCCGGAGTTTACGAGGAAAGCTCCCCCCACAAAAGGGAATTCAGGCTGGCCGGCCGCGACGGCGGCGCCAAAACCGTCTTCGGCTACCGGGGGGACGGAAGCGAGCTCGGGAGAAGATCCCTGCCCGTCGAGGACGCGCGGTGCATGGTAAACCTGTCACTTCCGCACAGAAACAAACGAATGATCGACCCATTCGCGGGCGCCGGCGGAATCCTCTTCGAGTTCGCCCGCATAGTCCCTGACGGAACCATGGCAAGCGTGGACATAGACCCCGTTCTTAAACCCGGGCTGGAGTTTTACGGTTCCGCCCATCGCGTGGCGAACGCCGCGGACGTCCCCCTTCCGGCGGGCGGTTTCGATTCCGCCATAACCGAGGTGCCCTTTTCCGAAAACGCCACCGGCGATATTGTCAGGGCCCTTGCCAATGTTAACCGGAGCCTGTCTGACGACGGCGTTTTCGTGATCATGTGCGGGAAAAACCAGATCGCGGAAATCCGCGCCGCGATGTCGGAAATGGGAAACCGCCTGGTGTTCGGGCAGGAGGTTGACCGCAAGGGAACGGACGTGGAAATCGGCGTGTGGTGGAAGAACGGGAACTTGCTGGACGGCATGGACGGCTTTGTCGCGGCGCTGGGGGAAATGCGCTGATTTGCCATCGCGAAACGAGTGAATGGCTCCGGTTATGGTTCCCTCCCCTCGCCCAAACCTGCTATCATCAAACCCATGGAACCCATCACCCTGGCATCCGCGTCCCCCCGCAGGCAGGACTTTTTCCGCCTGTTGGGGCTACCCTTTAACTGCGTCCCGGCGGATATAGACGAGACGCCGAGGCCCGGCCTTGCCCCACTACAGGTGACGGAGGATCTGGCCCGGCGAAAGGCCGAAACCGTCGCCGCGAGGCAGGCGGGGCTTTCGCCGTGGGTCTTCGCGGCGGACACAATCGTCGTGCTGGACGGCGAAATCCACGGCAAGCCCGGCGACAGGGACGACGCACGGCGGACGCTGGAACGGCTCGCCGGACGCGGGCACGAGGTAATCACCGGGATGGCCCTTTACGGCGGGCGCGGCGGCGGGATCGACGTGAGATCGGCGGTCTGCGCGGTGGAATTCGCCCCGCTTTC
>WQRP01000032.1 GCA_009786675.1 Treponema sp.
AAGGGAACCGCCGTCGCCAGGATAAAGATGAAGAGCATCAAGGACGGCTCCGTGCTGTCCCTGACCATACCGACCCAGCAGGAGGTCGAGGACGCCCAGGTTGACCTGCGGAGATGCCAGTACCAGTACGCGGACCAGGACAACTTCCACTTCATGGACAACGAGTCCTACGACCAGTACGAGGTTCTCATTGAGGAAGCCCAGGACAGGAAATTCTACCTGAAGGAGGGCGAGACCTACGACCTGTCCATCTGGGAGGGCAAGGTCATCGACATAAAGGTTCCCACCAAGATGGTTTTCGTCGTTGCCGTAAGCGAGAACTACATAAAGGGCGACACGGCCACCGGGGCCACCAAGCCGATCGTGACCGACACGGGCCTTACCGTTCGCGTTCCCCTGTTTATCAAGCAGGACGAGAAAATCCTGGTCAACACCGAAACCAACGAGTACGTGGAGAGGGTAAATTCCTAGCCACGGCGACGCGGACTATCTTGCCTCCCATTTCGTGAACAGAACCGTGCCCTTTAGGTTCAGGGGCATGGATTTTTCCTTCGACCTTTCCCAGGGGCTCTTCAGCTCCGCCGGCGTGGACATTGGGACGCAGCTTCTGCTGAAGGCGTTTTCCCGTATGCTTGACGGCGGTTCCCAGGCCGGGAAACCGCCGCCGGGAAGGGTGCTGGACGCTGGCTGCGGCGTGGGCGTCATCGGGATATGCGCGGCCGCGGCCCTGGATCGCCCTGTCGTGCGCTGCCAGGACCGGGACGAGCTGGCCAGGCTTTTTACCCTGCGCAACGCGGCAAAAAACGGCGTCTCGCTGGAAGCCTTTTCCGAGCCCCTTCTGGCGGGGGACGCGCCCTGGGATTTGATTCTTTCCAATATTCCGGCGAAGGCCGGAACCCCGGTTCTGGAGGACTTCGTCCCCCGTTCCCTGGGTCTATTGAACCCGGGCGGCAGGGTCGCCATTGTCGTGGTGCACACCCTGGCGGGTTTCTTCCGCGAAAGGATCGCCCTGGCCGGGGCGGAACTCCTGTCGGAGCGGGAAGGCTCCGGACACAGCGTATTCGTGTACGCCCCCGGAGAAGGGCAGGGAGCCGCCGCCGCCGTGGAGGCGGGCTCCGGGTTTCTTTCGCGACACCCGTTTTACGTCCGCGCTTCCGCCCGCTGCAAAATCGAGGGCGTTTCCGTCGGCATAGAGGCGGTTCACGGGGCCTCCGGGTTCGACGATGCCGGAAGCGCGGTAACCGTCGCGGCGAAGCTGGCCGGTCGTATCGGGCCGGAAGGGATTGCCCCGGACGGCGATGCCCCCCTGCTTGTCCACGAACCCGGGCAGGGCTTTTTCCCCTGCTGGTTGCTTGGGTTCCTGCGGGGCCGTGGCGCGGTGGTTCTGTCCGGCAGGAACATACTCGCGCTGGAGGCGGCGCGGCATAACGTTTCGCGGCGGGTATCCGTCGTGCCGGTTGCGGATCTGCGCTTGGGCGGGGTCGCGCTTCTAGAGGCCACGGGCGGGAAAAAATATGCCTGCCTGGCCGCCTTTCCCGAACTGTTGCCGCAAAGCTCGCTGCCAAAGGGAACCGACCAGCTCGCCGCGCTCTGGGATTCCGTGCCGCCCCTGCTCGCGGTTGGGGGCATCCTTCTTGTTGCCCTTGCCTCGTCGGACGCGGAACGCTTTGACAGGAGAAAACCCTCCGGTTTTACCCGCCTTGGGGGCGTCAAGCGCGGCGGGTTTCGTGCCCTGGCGTATCGGTTGCGCCCCGACGCGATAATGGGGCAGGGCTAGGCGCCAGCGCGGGGTATTTCCAAACCCAGGCGTCGAATCCGCTATCCCAGCCCTCGCCCACTGTGGTATCATGGCTCCAGGGGGCGGAAGCAGTTTGAGGGTATCGACGAAAGGCAGGTACGCCCTGCGTATGCTGCTCGACTTGGCCGAGCGCAAGGACGAGGGGTTTGTTCCCCTAAAGGAAATCGCCCAAAGGCAGGGCATATCGAAGCAGTACCTGGAGCAGATCGTCTCCCTGCTGCAGGCGTCGAACATGCTCCGCGCGAACCGGGGCAAGCAGGGCGGGTACATGCTGGCGAAAAAACCGTCGGAGTACACGGCCAGGGAGATCCTTCGCGTCACCGAGGGCAGCCTGGCGCCTGTGGCCTGCCTAGAGGACGACGTTATCCGGTGCGACCAGGCACCGTCCTGCAAGACCCTGCCACTGTGGGTGGGGCTAGGGAAGGCGATCATGGACTACCTGGACGGGGTCACCCTGCAGGACATTCTGGATTGGCACGAGACGCAAAACGCGGACAACTACGTCATTTAGCCGAAAAAAATAAAACCCCCGTCGTGCCCTTGACCGTCGCGCCTATTAGGGGTATGCTAAAATGGAACAGGAGGATAAAGGTATGAAAGTGATTGTTGCCGCGCTTGTAGCGGCGTCCATTCTGATTACGGCAGGCTGCGAAAGGGGAAACGTCCCCGTCCGGCAGCTTGCCGAGGGCGAGATTTCGGCCATACTTCTGACCGATGCCACGGGGATTGACGACAGGTCGTTCAACGCCGCCGCATGGCAGGGAATGCTCGATTTTTACGGGGAAACCTGGGACCGCACGCCCAACCGGGGCCGGCTTTACGACGTCCTGACCGCGACGACCATGGCCGATTACGACCCGAACCTTAGGCTTGCCGTGGACGAGGGCTTCGACCTTATCATAGCGACCGGGTTTACCTGGCGGGAGGCTCTTGCCGAGGTCGCCGTGGACTATCCCGGCCAGAACTTTCTTATCGTCGACGTCGCTGGCATCGGCCTGCCCAACGTAATGGAGGCGATTTTCGCCGAGCACGAGGGCTCCTTCCTTGTCGGCGCGGCCGCCGCGCTGCAGGCTCTGGAGGAGGGCATCGAGAACCCGCGCTTCGGCTTTATCGGCGGTATGCCCGGGGCGCTGATCACCAGGTTCCACGTTGGCTTCGTGCAGGGCGTGCTTTCGGTCATTCCGGGCGCCGACGTCCTTGACTTCTACGTGAACAGCTGGGGCGAGCCGGCTCTTGCCAGGACCCAGGCCATGGCCTGGTACGGCGACGGCGTCTTCGCCATTTTCTCGGCGGCGGGCGCCAGCGGCAACGGCACCATCGCCGAGGCCAGGGACCGGCGGATGGCCGGCCAGAACGTCTGGGCCATCGGCGTCGATTCCGACCAGTTCGAGGAGGGCCGCTACAGCGACACCCAGTCCGCGGTGCTTACGTCGATGATCAAGCGCGTGGAATCCAGCGTGGTTTACGCCCTTGCCGCCGTGGAGGAGGGCAACTTCTACGGGCGCACCATCGTCTTTGACCTTCCAATGGAAGGCGTCGGCTTTTCGACCACCAACCCCGCGCTTAGCCCCAGGGTTATCGCACAGGTGAACGAAATCAGGGACAGGATTATATCCGGCGACATCGTCGTCGTGCCAACCCTTGCCGAGGCGATGCGGATTCCTGGCTTTCCCCAGGACTTGATGGCGATTGACGGCTAGTTTTTAAAGGCCCCCGCGTTGCGCGGGGGTCTTTCCAAAGGGGGTGCTGTGCCGGCCATTGAGATGCTGGGGATAACCAAGGCCTTTCCTGGGGTTCTAGCCAACGATGGCGTGGATCTGCGGGTTGAACAGGGCGAAATTCACGCGCTCCTTGGGGAAAACGGGGCAGGCAAGTCCACCCTCATGTCGATCCTTTTCGGGCTGTACGAGCCCGATGCGGGGATCATCAAGATACGGGGCAAAGAGGAAAAAATCCGCAGCCCCAACGACGCCACCGCCCTGCGAATCGGCATGGTGCACCAGCACTTCAAGCTGGTGCACAACTTCACCGTTACCGAAAATATTATCCTTGGCCTTGAGCCCCGGGACGCCCTTGGAAACGTCAGCCTTCGCGGCGCCCGGGAGCGCGTCGCCGGGCTTTCCGACACCTACGGCCTGGACGTGGATCCGGGCGTCCGGGTCGAGAACATCACCGTCGGGATGCAGCAGCGGGTGGAAATCCTTAAAATCCTGTACCGCGACGCCGACATACTGATCTTCGACGAGCCCACCGCGGTCCTAATCCCCCAGGAGGTCGACGAGCTGCTGGCGGTGTTCCGCCGCCTAAAGTCCGAGGGCAAGACGATCCTGTTTATAACCCACAAGCTCAAGGAAATAAAGACCGTGGCGGATCGCTGTACGGTGCTCAGGCACGGGAAGTACATGGGCACCGTGGACGTGGCCGACGTAAGCGAGCAGGAGCTTGCCGAGAGGATGGTTGGCCGGGCGGTTTCGTTCAGGATGAAAAAAAAGGCCGCAAGGCCGGGGGCCGAGGTCCTAAGGATCGAGGACCTTACGGTAATCGGCGCGAAAGGCACCCCCGCGGTCGCCGGCCTTTCCCTGGAACTGAGATCCGGCGAGGTGCTTGGCATCGCCGGGGTTGACGGCAACGGCCAGTCCGAGCTTGTCGGGGCGATTGCCGGGCTTTTGCCCGTCCGCTCGGGAAGGATCCTCCTGGACGGCCGCGACGTTTCCAGGGACAGCATTCGCAGGCGCAACGAGGCGGGCCAGGGTCTGGTTCCGGAGGACAGGCAGAAGCACGGCCTGGTCCTGGACTTCCGCGTCGACGAGAACCTGGTTCTTCGTAATTTCCGCAGGGCCCCGTTTTCGAACCGGCTTGGCTTCCTTAGGTTCAGGACGATCACCGAGCACGCCGGCAGGCTAATCGGCGACTTCGACATACGGGCGGGAAAGGGTCCGGAGACGCCGGTCAGGTCGATGTCCGGCGGCAACCAGCAGAAGGTAATCGTCGCCCGCGAGATAGACCAGTCCCCCAGGCTCCTTGTCGTGTCGCAGCCGACCCGGGGTCTTGACGTCGGGGCCATCGAGTACATCCACCGCCGCATCGTCGAGGAGCGGGACAATGGCTGCGCCGTCCTTCTTGTGTCCTTCGAGCTGGACGAGGTCCTGAACCTTTGCGACCGTGTCGCCGTCATCTCCGCCGGAAGGATACTCGGCGTGCTCGACGCGGGTGAGGCGGACGAGCGGCGCATCGGCGCGATGATGGGGGGTGTCCATGCTTGAAAAGTTGCGGCGGGCGGTCGCCGGGCTTGCCGAAAGGATTGGAAAGGCCGGAAGAAGGAAAAGCGCCGCCTCGGGGGCGCCCAGCGGGGACACCCTCAGCGGCCGCTTCCTGGAGGTGTTCACCGGTTCCGACGGCCTTGTTTCCGTCGCGGTGGTGGTTCTTGGCTTTCTGGTGGCTACCCTTATCCTTGTCGCCATAGGCAGGAACCCCGGCGGGATGTACGAGGCGATTGTGCAGGTTGTCACCGGCTTCGACATTCGCCCCGGTAGGGGGGCCTGGGACGCGTTCCTTGGGATGTGGCGGGATATCCCGCAGGTCTTTAGGGATTTCCTCGACGTCTTCCGCCGTGGCGAGTACCAGACTTGGGACGCGTTCCTCGCGTTCCTGCAGCGCGCCTTCGCCCCCCGCGCCGGCTGGAGCCCGCGCCATGTGGGGGAATGGCTTCTCACCTCCACCCCCTTAATCCTGTGCGGCCTTTCCATGGCGTTCGCCGCCCGCACCGGCCTTTTCAACATCGGCGCGGAGGGGCAGTACATCGTGGGTCTGACCGCCGCCCAGATTATCGCGCTTTCGTTCCCCCCGGTTCCCGTGCTCCACCTGGTCGTTTCGGTCGGCGGGGCCGTCCTGGCGGGCGCGGCCTGGGGGGGCGTTGTCGGCTTCTTTAAGGCGCGGTACAGGGTTTCGGAGGTCGTCGCGACGATCATGATGAACTACATCGCCCTGTTTTTCCATAGAATCGTTACCCTTAGGCTCCCCGGGGCCTTGCCCCACAGGACGCCGGACTTCCCGGAAACGGCGACCCTTGCAAGCCCGTTCCTGGCGTCGCTGACCGGCGGCTCCAGACTTAACTACGGGCTTTGGCTTACGCTGATGGCGATTGTCGCTTACTGGCTTATCATGCGAAAGACGAGGCTGGGCTATTCCCTGCGGGCCACCGGGCTGAACAGGGACGCCGCCCATTACGGCGGGATCAACGTCAAGGCCAGCATTACCGCGGCGATGGCCATAGCCGGCGGCTTCGCGGGGCTTGCCGGGGGCGTCGTCTCGCTTGGCGTGTTCTCGTTCGGGCGCGTGCTGACCGGCTTCGAGGGTTTCGGTTTCGAGGGCATCGCCGTCGCGCTTGTCGGCAACAGCACGGCCTGGGGGGTCGCCCTTGCGGGGCTGCTTTTCGGTATGCTCAGGTCGGCCCAGCCCATAATGCAGATGCGGATGATCCCCAGGGAGATAACCTCGATCATCGTGGGCATGGTCGTCATTTTCATATCTCTGCGCGCGGGCCTGCGTTTGCTGATTGACTGGCGGATGAAGGAACAGGCCCGCGGGAAACGGGACGCCGTTGGGGAAAGCGGCGCAAAGGGGGACGCGCCATGATGGAATTCCTGCAGACGATGTGGAACATGATGCCTTCCACCTTCATGATAACCTCCCCGATTCTAATCGCCGCGACCGGCGGGATGATCTGCGAGCGCGCCGGCGTGGTCAACATCGCCCTGGAAGGGCTTATGGTGATGGGCGCGATGACCGCCGCCGTGACCCAGTTCTTTTTGGGGGGCGCTCTGGGTTTGTCCATCCCCCTGGCCCTGCTGCTCGCCGCCGTCGTGGGCGGGGTCTTCTCGCTGGTGCACGCCTTTGCCTCCGTTACCCTGCGGGCCGACCAGGTGATTTCCGGGGCGGGGATAAACCTGCTTTCCCTGGGCCTTACCGTCTTTGTATGCCAGCTTTTGTTCAACATGGATCGCACGCCGTCCCACATCGGGATGATGCGGGGATTCCTGGGTCTGTTCCCCACGGTGTGGATAGCGCTGGGGATTCTGGCCCTAAGCTGGTTCGTGCTGTACAAGCGCTCCTGGGGCCTGCGGTTGCGCGCCGCCGGGGAGCACCCGCAGGCCTTGGCCTCGGCGGGCGTCAATGTCGTTAAAATTCGCTACATAGCCGTGCTGGTCTCCGGCCTTCTCGCCGGCCTTGCCGGCGGGAGCGTGGTCCTTACCCAGGACATCCAGTTTACCACGAGCACGATCAACGGCACCGGCTTTATCGCCCTTGCGGCGGTGTCCTTTGGGCGCTGGCTTCCCCTGGGGATCCTGGGTTCCAGTTTTCTCTTCGGCATGTCCTCCGCGCTGGCGGTGCACATCGTCAACATCCGCAACCTCCGCATGTTTTTGCCGTCGGAGTTTTTCAGCGCGATACCGTTTTTGATTACGCTTGTCACGCTGATACTTTTCAGCGGAAAGGATTACGCGCCGCGTTCCGTGGGCAAGCCGTTCGACAAGGGGAAAAGCTAGGCCGGGGGTCGTCGCCAGTTATGGGAATCCGCGTGGCGGCAGAAAGCGAGCCCTTGAGGATCGGCCGGAATTAAGGTATCCTTTAGTAATGCGCCTCGCGTTGCTGATATTATGTTCCTTGCAGGTTTCCGCCCTTTCCGTGGTCGATGCCGAAAGGGCGCAGGAGTATCTTTGGCGGCAGGCCCTGGGCGGGGCGGTTATCGGGCAGCCGGTGGTTCAGGCGCGGTCGCTGGCGCTTATAACGGACGGGGGGAGCCTAAGGGCGTATTCCCTGGCGGGCAGGCCCCTGTGGAACTTTTCGGCCAGGGGGCGTTTGGGTTCTTTTCTGACCCGCTCGCGCGAGGGGGCATCCTACGTTGCCAGGGTCGGCGGAACCTTAATCGCGGTCAGCGGATCCGGGCGCGAGCTTTGGCGGGCGGATCTGGGCGGCGATCTTTTCGCGCCGGTGGTCCTGGGCTGGGACGGCAGGGTGTTCGCCCCCACTGAAAGGGGGGTTTCCTGCTTTACCGCCTCGGGAACCCTGCTCTGGAGGCGTGATTTTGACCACCGGATAAGCGCGGGCCCCTGGCTTGACTGCGCCGGCGGGATACTGCTGTCCCTGGAAAACGGCGAGGTTCTGCGTATAGGCCCCTTTGGCGAGATTGCCGGGTGGCGGCTTCCCTCCGCCCCTTCCTTTCTGGTTTCCGTCGAACCCGCGCCGGGGGTTTCGGCCGTTCTGTCCCTTCACGACACCGGCGATGTCCGGTCGATAGATCCCTCGACGCCGAACGCCGACCCGTCTGGCCTTCCCAGGCTGCCCTCGGCGCCGGTTGCGGTGGCCGGGGGGGATTCCGGGGTGGCGGTGGTTCTTTCCAACGGGCAGACGCTCATGCTTTCGGCCGGGGGCGAGGTTCTTTGGACGGCGGACAGCCATGTCCGGGCCGGCCGGCCGGGCGGGGTCGCGGTCATTTACGACGAGAGGGGGGTGTACGTGCTTTCCCCGGACGGGGCGACGGGGTTTGCCGGCGACGGCAGGCGGCTCTGGACGACCACCCTAAGGAACGTGTCGGGCCTTCCGGCCTTCGGCGATAACGGGGTTCTGTACTCGGGCGGGACGAACTGGATTCTCTATGCCTGGAGGCTGGAGGATCGGATCCTGCCGCAAAGGCGGAACCCCCCGGGGGGTTCCTATGGGACCGGGGATCCCCCGCCGTCCTTTTTTTCCACCACGCCGATGCGATTCAACGGGAACATGGTCAGTCGGGAGCTCGATACCATACAGCGGGGAATCCACGCCGGCAGGGTCGGCGGGAACGAGCTTGAATGGATTGCCTTTCTGAAGGAGACGGCCGGTGGGGACGTGCGGCCCGGTGGGGACGCCCGGCTCCGGATAGAGGTTTCCCACCGGATTCGCGCCCTGCAGCTTTTGTCCAGGATTGGGTCGTCCCAGAACGTTCCATGGCTGGCCGAGCTTTTTAGAAGGGAGCAAAACCCGGCGGTCATGTCCGCGGCCGCCAACGCCATAGGGGGCATAGGCCTTGATCCGGGGGGCGTTGCTCTTGGGGAATTTGCCGCGGCCGTAAATTCCGGGGGTCTTGACGAGCGGGTGCTTGTTTCCGTCGCGGCCGCCACCGGCGCCGTTTGCCGGGGTTCGGGGGGCGCGCTCTATGACGCGGGGGTGCGCCTGCTGGTTACGCTGGGCTCCCCGGGCCAGCCCCTGGCGGTACAGCGGCAGGCTCGCCTAGAGCTGGAAAGCCTGCGCTAGCCGGCCGGAAGCCAAAACGCATTATTGGGGGACAGACGCATGAAGCGAAAAAAAACGATATTGGTTATTGACGACGTTTCCGTGACGCTGCGGTCGCTCAAGGCCGTTCTTGAGGACAAATATACGGTAAGGCTTGCAAAGTCGGGCGAGCTTGCCGATTCGATCCTTGCCTCCGTTTGCGTGGACCTGATCCTGCTGGACATCGAAATGCCCGGGATCTCCGGGCTTGACTACGCGAAGCGGCTGAAGCAGAACCCCTCCACCTGGCATATCCCGATTGTCTTTATATCCGGGCACTCGGCCGCGGACATAGTCCAGTACGCGGGCCAGTTGGACATCAAGGGCTATATAAAGAAACCTGCGAGCCCCGATCTGATTATCGAAAAACTGGATGCGGTGCTGTCCGTTGCATGAGGGGGAAGGCGCGTCCCTAATGGGGCTTGCCCGGGTGGAAGGGCTTGACGCCAAGGCCGGGCTTTTTTACGCCGGCGGCAACGCGGAAACCTATGCCGGATCGCTGCGCCGTTTCTGCGCCGAGTTCGAACGCCACGAGGCGACAATCGGGCTGTGTCTTGCCGACCGGAACTGGAAGGCCTGCTCCGCCAAGTTCCATGCCATGAAAGGGCTGTTCGCCACAATCGGCGCGGCGCCCCTTTCCGAGAAGGCCCGCGGGCTGGAGCTTGCCTCCAAAAACGGCGACGCGGACGCCTGCGAAAGGGAAACCCCGGGTTTTTTCGGGGCGATGCGCGAATTCGGGGAAAGCCTCCGCGCCGCGCTTGCCGTGCCCCCGCCGGGGGATCGCCCCGGAACCCTGATTGACCCCGCCGTCGTTGCGGAAAAGCTGGCGGGGCTTAGGCGCGCCTGCCTGGAAGGCGACAGCGACGTCGCCGATTCGGTCTCGGCGGACTTGGGGACGCTAAGCCTTGGCGGGGAAAGCGACGGGGATCTGGACGAGATACGGTCCCTCGCCGACTCGCTGGACTACGACAAGGCGGTGGAAAAAATTGACTCCCTCTTGCGAAGGCTGAACTGGGTCTAGGCTTCGGCGCGTTCGCCGGCTTCCATTTCGGCAAAGGCGTCGCGCAAAAAACCGTTCACGAAAAGCAGCCCTTCCCTGGAAGGTGCCAGGGTTGCCTCCGTCTCGAAAAAGCCCCTTTCGCGCCAGCGGGTCAAGGTGCCTGGGATAAGGCCCTCTATGTCGCGACCGAAACGCCTTGCGAAGCCGTGCGGATCCGGCCCGCCCTGGTACCGGAAGCCCATCAGCAGGCTTTCCCGCATCAGGTCGCCGGCGGACAGATCCTCGCGACCTGCGGGGGATCCGGGGGCGGACAGGTAGCCGTCTATGTCCGCCGGATAGGTAAAGCGCCGCCCGGTCGCCGGGGCGCGTCCCTCGTCGATTAGCGTTCCCGACGCGGAGGGGCCCACGCCCAGCCAGTTTTCCATGCGCCAGTACCGTATGTTGTGGGCGCATTCCTTGCCAGGGATCGCGAAATTGGAAACCTCGTACTGCCGCAGCCCGGCCTTTTCCAGGGCGTCGCGCCCTGCAATCCACAGGCCGTCGGCCTCGTCCCCGTCGGGCAGGGGAACGCCTTTCGCCTCGCGCGCCCGCCTGCCAAGGATCGTCTCGGGTTCCAGGATCAGGCCGTACAGGGAAACGTGCGCCGGCCGGAACTCAAGCAGGCGCTCGACGTCCCCTGAAAGGACGGCCCTGGTCTGGAAGGGAAGGCCGGCCATAAGGTCGGCGGAAAAGGCCCCGGGGAAATACTCGCCGGCCAGGGACAGCCCCCGCGAAAGCCGCCCGGGATCGCCCGCCCGTCCTATCGCCCGGCGCGACGCCATGTGGAAGGTCTGGACGCCAAGGCTTAGCCGGCTTACTCCGCCGTCCAGGCATACCCGCAGGAAAGCCGCGTCCAGGGATTCGGGGTTTGCCTCCACGGTGAATTCGCCCGGCCTCGCGTCCAGGGGGGACAACAGATCCCTTAGCCCCGACAGCAGGCGTTCCATTCGAGCCGCCCCCAGGACCGAAGGCGTGCCCCCGCCGATATAGACGCTGGGGACGTTGCGGATCCCGAAAAAGGCAAGCTGGCTTTCCAGGTCGGCAATCGCCGCGTCCACGAACAAACCCGGCGTGTCGGCGCCTTGGGCTTTGCCCGCGAAAACCGGGGTTGGGACAGAAAAAAAATCGCAGTAGTCGCACAGGGCGGCGCAAAAGGGGACGTGTATGTATACCGACGCGGTGCCCACCCCTAGGGAAAGCCTATCCTTGTCGGCGGCCAGAAGCGCAGCACCGGCCTGCCGATTATCGTCCTGGTGCAGACGGGGCCCCAGGTGCGGGAATCTGCCGTGCTCCCCCTGTCGTCCGACATGACGAAGCACTTGCCCGGGCCAAGCCTGACGCTTTCCATGTTCCCGGAAAGGGGCAGGGTCATGTCCCAAAGCGCGGGCACCTGCGGGATGGTCGGGTAGTACGGCCTGTTGGAAAGCTCGAATTCGGTAAGGGCGAAGGCGCCGTCCGCGGGCAGGACGCGCATGACGAAATTGACCATGCTGATCTCGTCCCCGGGCAGGGCGACAAGGCGCTTCATGTAAAGGTGCTCCCCCCTGCCGAAAACGCTGACCTGCTGGGCCGTAAAAAACCGCACGAAACTGTCCGCGAACAGCACGAACGGATTGCGGTCGCCCTCGCTCCCCGTGTCCGCGCGGGACTTGTCTATAAGAACGACGCTTCCCCTGCCGTAGGGAACCGCCCCCTCGCCCCTTCGCAGCTCGGAAAACAGGAAGGGCAGGGTGGAGGAAACCACAAGGAGGCGATCCCCGGCGCGAAAGCCCGGCTGCATGGAATCGTTGCGGATGACCCACACCGAAAACAGGAAGGTGTGGATCGCGTTGTACAGTATGAACAGGATCAGCAGGGTAAAGACGATCCGCAGCACCTTGTAGCGCTCGCGCTTCTGCGCCGCGACCGAATACTGCAATGACTTGTTGGTAAACATGTTCTCTCCGCGTCGGCCCTATCTAAGGGGCCCAATTCTTCTAAGGGGCCAGTATATGACCGCCCCCCTGCCAAGCACCTGCGAAAGCCGTACCGGCCCAAAGTAGCGAGCGTCGCGCGAGTTGTCCCGGTTGTCGCCAAGGGGAAAAATCCTGCCCTCCGGCACGTACCAGCCCAGCGAGTGCCGCGCGTGGAGCATCGCGTAGCGGCGGTCGTGTGGCAGGGCGCTTCTTAGGGTTTCCAGCCTGGCCTTTTCGTGGGCGGCGTAGTCCGGAAAACGAATGCCCGTCACGGCCATGGCCGCGTCCTGCAGGTGTCCAGGGATAGGCATCCCAAGCTCGTGCCATGCGGCGGCCCTTCCCGCCTTTTCCAGCGTCGGGTACTGCCCCGCGTCCATAAGGCGCTCGATGGAATGCCCCCATCCCCGCCGCCCGGCGAATTCCCGCTCGTCCGTCCACCGGTCGTCCCCGGCGAAGCGGATCCTCATCTCGCCCCTGTCCATTACGAACCGGTCGCCGCCCACCCCCACCGCGCGTTTTATAAGAAACTGCGCCCTGGGCTGCCCGTGCTCGTCCCTGTCGATGTCCACCATGGACAGGGTCAGCATGTAGATGATCCTTTGGGCGATGTCGAAACCGGTTCCCCGGGAAACGTGCGACGGGTTTTGGAAGATGACGATGTCGTTCCGCTGCGGCCTGAACGGGCTTGGCATTTTCCCGACGCCCGGCAGAAGCTCCGGCCCGTAGACAAGCTTGTTGACGAAGATCCTGTCGCCGATAAGCAGGGTGTCAATCATGGATCCGGATGGAATCACGTATGCCTGGATAAGGTACTGGTTCGCCAGGAGCACCATGCCGGCAGCCCAGACGAAGGCCTCGAGCCAGTCCAGGACGGGGTTTTTCGCCTTCTGTTTCGCCTTTCTGATTCGACGAGCCCTGTTCCGCCGGGTCAGGAACGACTCGGTCGCGGTCTGGAGTTTGTCGAAAAAGTCCTTCTGCTTTTGAGCCATCGGCTTAGGGTAGCATAAAAGGGGGGCGTTTTGCAACGCCGCCCGAGCCTTCCTCAACCTTTTCCGCCGCGTTTCGGTGGTTGGCCATACTGTCACCCCGCGCCGCCGGTCTTCCCGGCCTCGATTATGTCGCTCAGCACCTTAACCGCCTGCCTCAGACTGCGAATCGCCTCTTTTATGTCCCTGACAAAGGCGGCCGGCTTTTTCCCGGCCAGCCTGTCGAAATTGGAAAGCCCGCCGCACTCGATGTTAATATCACTGCCGGAGATCGACTCGAGCATGGCNCCAATCCTTTTCATGCCCTCATNCGAACGTTCTATAATTCCCCAGGCCTCNTTGGAAGCGTCGCTNTGGATAATCTGTATTTTCCGCCTTTTTACCGGCAAAGACTCGGGTTCGTCCCTGGCCTGCTCGTAACGCTTGCCGTACTCCCCGGTCGGGGCCAGCTTTCCGTCCAGTGCCTGTATGTGCCCGGCAATGTACATAAAGTCGTTGTAGGCCATGGTAACGCTCGTCTTGTCTTCCTGCCGCTTGAATTCCCCCTCCATTACGACAGGCTCCAGAACGCGCCTGATTTTGCCGTTCAGAACGGAGTGAAAGGCGTTCAGAAACGAAAGGGTGAAAGCCTCCGGCAGGGGAAAGCCGCCCGGGTTCTTTTCCGACGCCACGTTGGCAAGTGGTTCCAAACGGGTGTCGAAGAAGTCCTCCAGCGATTCGACTATGTCCCGGTGCCTTTTCTGCGAAAAGTACTCCGCAAGCTCGGCCTCGAGCTGTCGTTTCCAGTAATTGCGGTACATCTGAAACCAGTCCTCGCCCCCGCTTTCCCGCGCCGGGAAATATTCGCTGTTCCGCGTGACGCACCTTAGCATACGTGTAAGCGGAACTTTCCTGTTGAAATGCCGGATTACCGCAAGCGCCTCCCCGGCCTTATTGAGCAGCGATTCCGTTTCGCTTTCCATGTCAAACCCCGCCTTCCCGGTGCCTGCCTCCAGTTCGTAAACAAAAAACGATTCAAGCAGCGCGGCCGACGGGGGATCCCTAAGCGAGGAAAGTACTTTGTCAAGTTTGAGCATGAGATCCTTGACCGGGGGGGTTATCCTGCAGGTGCGTCCGGCGGACGAATCCTGAAAGAGCAGTATGAACCTGTCGAACAGAAAGCACGACAGATCCTTTAGGTGTCCCAGCGAACGGGCGTGGTGGTACATGACCCCCCGCTTCGTGTCGGATATCGACTGCAGCGTTTCGTCCATTGCATGGATTACGGCCTGCCTTAGATCCGACGGCGGGATGCCCGGGTTGCTTGCAAGGATTGCCCGGGGGCCGCATTCGTTTTGCAGCCTAAGGTGAATGTCCTCCATTTCCAGCGATCCCAGTATGGCGTAAAAAGCCCCC